>JAKSBG010000515.1 GCA_022361255.1 Verrucomicrobiales bacterium | reverse complement strand
TTCGACGAACCGTATTTTCGAGATATTCTACACAAGAGATCATGTGATTTGATTTCCCCAGTTTCTTTAATCCACGAGTTCAGCAAGACCGATTCCCGACATTCCGTAACCATTCCCGTTGTAAAACATGAACCTCGAACCGCAGGCATCGTGAATCGCGGGGTATTCAATCATTTCCGAGTCCCAGCCTGAATCGGAAACATTGATTCCGGCAAGATCGTCTTTCCGGGTCCAGTCGAGCCCATCTTTTGATTCCGCGTATCCGATACGGTAGGATTCCCCGCGGAAGGCATACCACATTTTGTAAATGCCCTCTTCTTTCATCACGAATGGCCTTCCAAACGCGTATTCCCCGTCGAATTCGTAATCAATCGCAACCTTTGCCGAACGCTCCCACGCGAGGCCATCTTCGGATTCCGCGTATTTTATATTGTAATAGTGCAGCGGACCATCAGCGGTGTCTTTCCAGTCGTCCATCGAAGCGTACCACATCCGGTATCTGCCCTCTTCGAACAGGACTGCCGGGCTCGCGCACGAATACGGCTCATGAACGGTCCGCGTCATCACCGGCCCTTTTCCGGGGCGGATGAATTGCCCTCCTTTCCCGAGTGATGCCATTCCAATCGAATTGTTCATGGGCACGGTAACAGTCAGGTTCCACCCCGTGTAAAAGAGTTTGCCGGAGTCGGCCTTTCCAACAAACGAACCAAGAGTGATCCCACTGTCATCGAAGGTTCCCAGTTCTCCCGGCATCAGAACGGCCCCGTCTGATTTTTCCCGTATTTCGTGCGGGTGATTCAAATCAACGGTAAACCAGTGTACCCGGGATCGATTGTTCTCATCCCGGGGCGAGTAGTAAACCCGAACGACGGAATGGTCACCCCCAAGGGAAACCACTGTCGGCATCAAAGCTCCACGGAGTCCGGTGCCGGCCAGCTCATGCTCTGGATCAAAAATTCTCCCGATCTTCTTCCACTTCATCTTTCGTGAAACCGCTTTGACTAAACCGTAACTAGGGAAATCCCCCCGAGAATGAGAATATATCCGATCATCATTTTGGGAGAAATCTGTTCCTGAAAGACAAGAGCGGAGACGAGACCAGTCAAAACAAAAACAAGGGCTGTCTGCACAGGATAGGCGACAGAGAGCTTCATTTTACTCAGAGCTATAATCCAACAACCGACTGCGAAGGCAAAACAACAACACCCAACCCAGATCAAAGGCTCCTTAAAAAGCCCGACAAACTTTCCGATGAGCTCCGTAATGCTGTCAGCTTTCAGGTCACGCCTTTCGAGGGTCTTCCGCACCAATGCGTTGCAAGTGACGGCAGAAGAGCTCGAAAGCAGGATAAAGAGAAGAGCTTTTGTCATGATCGCACGGGCTTTGAGATTGTCACTTTCATATAGGGTTGCAGGAACTGCGGCAGCGCATTGAAAACCCCGGCAAGCCCCAATCGTATAGCGAGCTTCCCAATGGTTGCAAGCAGGCCATGCCTCTGAGAGAAACTCTCCTGAGTTGTGAGGCGCTCGAGCATTCTCCCGAAGATTGACCGGTCAAATGAGACTTTGTAGCCGTGCAATTTCGCGTATCGTTTTATTTCGGACGCTTTGATGAAGTTCAAGGATTGCCACGGCCCCTCATTGCCCACTTTTTCGTGATACCGGTCGATCTTCTTTCGAAAAACTCTCCGGGTCACCTTTTTGTTCCAGATGATCGGGATCGAGAAATGCGATTCATACGGAAAATCGTAGTTCGGGCAAACGAATACGATTCTGCCACCGGGCGAAAGGTGTGAAACACAATTCTCAATTCCACGCCGCCAATCTTCAAGATGTTCAAAGACATTAACGGAGTATATCAAATCGAATCGACATTCCGTTTCAAAGTCTTCCGCACCTGCCCGTATCAATTCGATCGTTTCCGAACTTCCGAGAATTTTTTCCAGGGGATCTGTAAACGTATCAAAGCCCGGACCAATCGGTTCCAATCCGTGGAACTGGTGCTCCGGAAACGTGTCGGCCATCCGCGCAAGCAGCAATCCGGTGCCGCAGCCCACTTCCAGGATAGTTCTCCCATCGCCGCCATGCAGATCGATGATCTCGGAAGAGATCTCGTTCATTCCGAAATCAGCTTCTTCACGAATCTGACGTTCGAATTCGTCATCATCAAAGAGCTCTGACAAGTTTAGATCGTGATCTGTCTTTTCCACGGCCATTTTCACTTCACCCGATACGCTTTGATTAACATGTGAGAATACGGGATTCGCAGAAGCCCATTGATTACCCGGGTCGAAACCTTCGAAAAATGTTCATCAAACAACTCGCGCCATTGATGATCAAATAAGATGCTCATTCCCCGATCCCGGCTGAGCACCCATCGGCTCAGTTTATCTTGCTTAACCAGGTAGGTGGGTTCGATTGCCGCGAACCTCTCGGAATCCGGTTTGAGGATTTTCATCGTGATTTCGAGAATTCGCGCCATTTCAGCCGCAGGAACATGGTGAAGCACTCCGGAGCTGGTCACAACGTCGACGCGGTTGTCGAGTTCGGACCCGAACTCTTCGTAAAACGACTCCATTGTACCGACATGAAAGGAATCCTCCGGAAAGGACTCACGAGCCTGATTGATGTATTCCTCGCTGGGATCGAAACCATAGTAGGAAATCGACTCGGGAAACAAATGCCGGAGATTCCCCGGACCGCACCCGATGTCGACGACTTTCATTCCGGGCTCGATTTTCCAGAGCTCTTTCGTAATGAAATCCACGCTCTCCTTCCGGGAAATGCATTTCTGAAACCCGTTGTAGAGAACAGGGGATTGCAGAAATTTCCACAACGAGTGGCTTCTCTCTGTCGTGTGAATGCTTTCACTCATCCCGGTAATTCATTCTTCACCCCGCCTCGGGACTCCTGTTTTCGAGGCCCTGCGTTTGTCGGCTACGTGTGACTCGAAGGACAGCAGCTCAGCCTACGAAACCTGCTCGAGAACCCGGACAACATCGAGACCGTTCTTTCCATCAGCGGCGGGCGTTTCCCCGTCTGCACAGCGGGCGATGAAGTGCTCGAGTTCCAGCTTGAGAGGCTGATCCGCCCCTTCGAAAAGAATTTCCTCCCCTTCATCAACGTTCTGGAGATCTTCGTCGATCCCCTTGCGATGAAGAATGACGCGCTGGTTCAGCTCGTCGTAGACGACGATTCCCTTTTCCCCGGTAATGATGAGCTCGCGCTCCATCCGGGGCCACAGCCAGGAGTTGTGGAGATTGGCGAGGACTCCGTTTTCGAAACGCATGTGAAGGTGCACATCATCTTCCACATTGTCGGTAATCGCGGCATGCCCGAATGCCTTTGCCTCGACGGGGGCTTCACCAACGAGGTAGAGAAGAACGGCTACGTCATGAACACCGAAAGACCACAGCACAGTCTCCACTTTTCTCGCCCGGCCCAGCTTGGAGCGGCGCTGACTCAAGGTGAAGATCTGTCCAAGCTTTCCGTCATCCAGATACGTTTTGATGAACTGAATAGCGGGCTGGAAAAGGAGCAGATGCCCGACCATGAGCGTTCTTCCTGCCTTTTCGGATGCTGCGACAATTTGCTCTGCATCGCTAGAATCGAGAGTCATCGGCTTCTCCACAAGGACGTGTTTCCCTGCTTCGAAAAGCTGCACGGCGATGGCGGCATGGGTATGAGCCGGAGTGGCTACCACAATGCCTTCCACCTCACCCTGTTTTCCATCCGCGAGAAACTCATCGAGGGAGGCAAAAACGGGAATGTCCGGGTACTCCGCTGTCACATTCTCCCGCAGTTCCGGGCTCATTTCAACGACCGCTCCGAGAGCGCCCATCTCATGAAGCGTTTTCACATGGTTCTTCCCCCATGCGCCTGATCCTATCACACCGATTTTCATAAGTTTTTCAGAAATCAGATCAAGCCTTCCAGGCATCTTTGGCCTCGACCCCGGCTTTCGCCAGTGCATTGCGCGTGTCGATTACGGTATCAACGGAATCAACCAGAAGTTGATAATCCATGTCCGGGTGATCCGTCGAAATCAGGACGGTATCAAATGACTGCAGGGCTTCTGCAGTCCATTCGATCGACTTTTTCCCGGTCCAGTTGGCGTGCTCTCTCGTCTCCCCGATTTCCGGGATGTAGGGGTCGTAGTATTCGACCTCAGCGCCCTGCGCGGCGAGGTGATCCATGAGAGTGAAGGAAGGAGATTCTCTCATGTCATCGACTCCGCCCTTGTATGCGAGTCCTACCACCAGAATCCGGCTGCCGCGGATCGATTTGGATTTGGCGTTCAGGGCTTCGGCGACTTTGAAGACGACGAAGGCCGGCATGCCGTTGTTGATCTCACCGGCAAGTTCGATAAACCGGGTATGCTTTCCGAACTCACGCGCTTTCCAGGTGAGGTAGAACGGATCAATCGGGATGCAGTGTCCCCCCAAACCGGGCCCGGGATAGAAAGGCATATATCCGAATGGCTTCGTTGCCGCAGCATCGATCACCTCCCAGACGTCAATATCCATACGGTCAAAAATCACTTTGAGTTCATTGACCATAGCGATGTTCACCGACCGGAAAATATTCTCGGTCAGCTTGGCCGCTTCGGCGACCCGACAGCTCGCAACCGGGACAACGGAATTGATCGCATACCCGTAAATCTCAAGCGCTCTGTCACGACAGGCCTCTGTGAGACCTCCGACCAACTTGGGAATCGCTTCCACGGATGTCGCATTTCCGGGGTCCTCCCGCTCCGGGGAATAGGCCAGATGAAAATCGCTACCGGCGGTCAGGCCCGATCCCTTTTCGAGCGCCTCACGCAGCTCACCGTCGGTCGTCCCGGGGTAGGTAGTTGACTCGAGCGTGACGAGCACGCCTTTGGACAAATGGGGAGCCAATGCCTTCGCAGTGCTGATGACGTAGGAGAGATCGGGCTCCCGGTGTTTTGAAAGGGGCGTGGGGACGCAGATCAGAACAGCGTCGACATCGGAGACGCAGGAAAAATCGGATGTAGCCCGGAATCGCCCCGTCTCGAGCATCTCCTCAATTTCCGATCCCGAGATGTGCTTGATGTAGGATTTGCCGGAATTCAGCATATCGACTTTTTCTTCGTCAATATCGAGTCCGACAACTTCCGCATCACCTTTGATAAACTGACACGCCAGGGGCAGCCCGACGTATCCCAATCCTGCGATAGCAACCTTCATAATGTTTCCAAATTTGTATTAACGTTTCGTGTTTTGTATTGATTCAAAGGTAAGAAAGGGAACCCCGCCAAATCCGTCCTCCCGCCGGGTCAACTCCCGGAAGGCTCTGACCAGACTTTCATTGGAGGCAAGAGGAAGACCTTCCGTGTCCACGACAAAGGCGCAAGTCTTTCCGTCAACCTGCAGATCTTTCCAGTCCCGCTTCACAAACCTGTCATAGTCTCCACCGGTGTCCCGATATCGAAGAAAATGGAGACTGGAGGGTCGCTCCCCGGCACGTTCCGCATCTTCTCCGGGCTGCTGGATCAGGTCCCTCACCGTTGTAAAAAAAACGGATGCGACTTTCTTCGCCGATCCGACTTTTTCTTTCTCCAGATCCCACAAGTCCAGTCGGTTACGAGGCCCGGCCTCCTCCACGCCATCGTCCAGGTTCGACCAGAATTGCGGGCTCGCCTGGATGTAGATCCCCTCCACGGCAAAATGGTTCCTCACCTCGGTCACGGCATCGTAGATTTCTTCGAAATTGGGACGGGGCACGACAATGGGGGCCCAGGATTCACCGGCAGTCTCTCTCACCTTGTTGACAAAAGTCCGGTCGCCGATGGCGAACTTCACGGCGCCGGCCCGTTTCGCTTCGATGAGCGACACCTCCAGCTGGCGGCTCTCCAGACGGGAATTCGAAACACCGGTATACAGGTAAAGATTGCACCAGGCCGCAGCGTAGAAAAACGCAAACCATCCGGCAACCGAGACAGCGAGCCACTTGGGGGAAAAATTCATAGCACTGTCTTCACAAGCCACTCACTGAAGAGTGGGGCCCCGACTTCCGCGTTCATATGACTGGGGTCGGAAAAAGCATTTTCATCGAACCAGGCACGAAGCGTTTCGTCGGAAGGCTGATAAAACGGCACCCCGTAGCGCTGTTCCAGTTTCTCCAGCATATTCCCCGAGAGTTTGACCGAATATCTTCCTGCTACAAAAAAGAAACAAATCTCGCAGTCGTTTTCCCGCGCCAACTCGATCAGTTTCTTCACATAAAAATCATTTCGAATTTCGTTCTCTTCCTCCAGATTCCAGTCATTCCCGTCATCAAAGAAACTGTCTTTCCACTCTTCCTCGAAATGAATCAACACGGACGGCTCCGTCTCGCGCGGACCTCCCGTGCAGTCAGTTGTAACGGCCGGAATCTTTGAAGCGCCTTTCAAATCGGGGAATGACTCATCGCGAAGCATCTGCTCTGTGCGCTTTGAGACCCGCTCGACATACATCTTCCAGGCATCCCGGATCCGAACGATGCTCCCCTTGTGTGGCTCTGAATGATAGTTGAACGCCAGATCTCCAACCGATGCTTTCAGATAAAAAAGGTCGTGATAGTACCGGTTGTGAGTGGAATTGAATTCGACCGCTATGCGTTTCACGCGCCGGTTTCGAAACAACTCTGATGCCATGACATAGACGTGCCCGAGTCCCCTCTGGCTTCTCGCAAAATCATAAACGACAGGCGTTTTGCCCTCCTCTACTTTACCCGATTCAACCATCGCGTTGTGAACGGACTGTGCATCAACGGCACGCTGTGTCCGGGATGATCCAAAGATAGCAAAGTCAACGTCGCCCTCCTGAAGGTGGATCGCTTTCCAATGCTCGATATCCTCTCTCCAGCGAACCGGTCCCTTTCCCGTCTCGAAAGCCAATAGCCCCAGCGCGGCAATCAGCAGAAAAATGCCGACCCATTGGTATTTCCGGATGCACTCACCGGCGAAGCGCAATCCGGGCAGCTCCGGGATCCGGTCCCGCAGCGCCAGAACATGATCCCGAATCGGCAATATGACCTTCTCTTTGATCATCCGTTGTAAACAAAATCCGCGGTAGGAAACGGAAAGGTGACGTAGGCGTATATCAATGCGAGACCGACCAGAACATAGAGCATGAATCGCCAGAAGATGTGCTCTTCTTTTTTTCTTCCTCCAAAAAACATAAAATCAATCAGCTTGAATTTGCGAAACGGAATACGTGAGAGCGCCCGGAGAGAACAGTCTCATCACCGTCGTCCCTAAAATGAAATGAGATTCACCAGAAGCTGCCCGCCTTCCTGAAGGGTCGGAGCATTCGCGAAGGCGGAGAGAACGGTGACGAAAACCATCGTAAACGCCCATCCTCCAATGCCCCGCAACCGGTCAGAGAAGGAAACCTCTTCGTTCCCCCGCTTTTTCTTTCCCTTCTTGAGCAGTTGCGTTGATACAAGACAAATCCCGTGCAGCGCCCCCCAGATCAAATAATTGAAACTGGAGCTGTGCCAGAAACCGATAAAGAGAAATATCGCGAAGATGGGCAAATAGACTTTCCCGGTATTTCTTACCACAGGCATGTAGAAAAAGGCGTTCACCCATCGGCCCAGAGACATGTGCCACCGCTGCCAGAATTCGATGATGTTCCGCGCCAGGAACGGTTTATTGAAATTTTCACCCAGCTCAATTCCGAATAAGAGTCCGGAACCGATTGCGACATCGGAATATCCCGAGAAGGAAACATAGAGAACAGAGAAAGCGACGATGCAGTAAAGGATCACGTCCAGTCCGCTTCCTTCATATGCCGGAGTGAAAACATCGGCGCCGTATCGGGACGCAATCGGCACCAGGATCACGGGCGCGAGAAACAAAAGCCGGAACAATCCGAGCGAAATCCGGACAATTCCGTTCACTGCAAATTGCCAATTGAGGCTCCTCGATATGATCCCGGAACTGAACCGGTCTGCAACTTCAATCGGGCCGGAAGGAAAGGCAGGAAAAAACGTCATCAGGGTTAAGCCATCCCACCACGAGACCGTTTTTCTCTGTAAGTGACCGGTAACGAGAAGCCCTACCGCTTTCAGGACAGCAAATGAAAGGCCGATCGAAACGAGGCTGGAAACCGTGTCTTCAAAACGAATCCAGAACAGAGGAATCCCGGCAATGAGCACAAAAGTCAGGAGGAGAGGAAACGGTCGCTTTTCCTTTGCGAGAAACTGATTTGCGCCGATCGCGAAAGCCGACAATCCGAGAACGATCAGAATTGCATAGGGCGCGACGGTAAAAACCACGACGCATGAAAAGACAATCAGGCAGAATTGCCGGAGCCGTGGCCGGGAAGCGGGCAGCAACCAGAAAACCAGAACCGCCACCCCCAGGAAGAGGAGATAAAGCTGGGGATTGGTCAGCATGTACGATCAGGGAACAGGAGCAGCCGGGGACTATTCTCCACTAATCCGGTTCAGGAGGAAGGAAACCTGAAACGACTCCAACTCGACTTCGTGATCCTCGACCACCTTTTTTCCCACCTTTTTATCCAGCTCGAAAAGGAAACGCATGCTGTCCAGTGAATCCAGGTATCCTTCATCAATCAGGTTGGTGTTCTCCTCCCAGCCGTCCACTTCAGTGCCGAGCACGGTGGCAAGGGATTCTCCAATGGCGTTTTTTGCTTCTTCTTTGTTCATGAATCAATCGCGAAACGAATTTCACACTAGCTATCACGGTTTGCCGTAAACTCCGCAATCATCTCCTGCAGAGCCTTTCTTTTTACTTTTCCGTTTGCTGTTTTCGGAATTTCCCCCGTCTTGAACGCGAACTTGGGAATGGGAATCGTCGGTTTGGTTTTTGCCAGCTTCAATCGGATCGCGGGCCATCCTTTCCAGGGTTCCAACGGTTCCTCCCCTTCTCTGACAACCAGCGCCGGCACCTGCCCCAGCATGCCTCCGGGATCATCAATCCCGCAAACGCAGAATTCATGATCGGGAAGATACCCCGACACCAGTTCCTCGATTTCGAGAGGCGAAACTTTTAACCCTCCGATATTCAAGACTTCGTCAGCCCGGCCGCAGAAAGTGAGAAAGCCCTCTTCATTCAACTGGCCCAAATCATCCGTAACGATCCACCCGTTCCTGAGACGATTCTTTGTCAGGTCCTCACGCTTCCAGTAGCAAGTCATCAAGGCGCCGGATGCCACCGAAATCCGACCGACCGTGCCGGTCGGAACTTCATTCCCTTCCTCATCGAGAATTCTCACTTCGTTACCGGCGAGAGGCCTCCCGCTCGACTCAAGATATTTTTCATCCCGGTGAAATTCCAGAAGAGTCACCCGCTGGCTCTCGGAAAGCCCGTAGTTTTGGAAAATCAAGGTGTCGGGAAAGTCTTCCATCAGGCACCGCTTGATTTCTACCGGCACTCCCTGACTTGCCATCTTGATCACCCGGATCTGTCCAGCCAGATCCCGAAACGCCTCCCGGTGCATCCGCTCAAGAATAATGAAACTCGAAGCCGGCGATGAAATGGCATCGCACTGAAAGCGCTTCACCGAATTGATCACCTGATTCGCAATAAACGGCCCGTCATCAACGACCGCCGTCGCTCCGACCGGCAGCAGACAGCGCATGCGCCCGATCGCAAAGGCATGGGTAAAATCACCGCAGATGTATTCCACTTCCTCTCCCGTGTACCCCATCGCCGGATTGACGTTCTTTGCCGGCGCCAGAAAGGCGCGGTTGGACAGCACAACTCCCTTTCTGCGGCCGCTGGTACCGGAAGTATAGAGGAACAGGCCGGGGGAATCCGGATCTGCATGAGATTGTAGCGGGGAATCCTCCGTGCCATTTCCGGCCCGGTCCAGCTCGATCACATCAAGTTCGGGATTTCCCGACTGCAAGCCGTCCACCAGCTCCTTCGAAAGCGTGTCGCCGGCGAAGAGAACCGTGGATATTTCAGCATCCTGAATGAGAAATGTCGCTCCGTCCAAACTGAAGTTATCGAGGGGAACGACCGCGCCCCCCGCTCCCATGACTGCGAGAAAACTCTTCAGGAAATCCTCTTTCCTCTTTGCTGCAATCAGAACTCTTTTCCCTTTCACGTCGCCGAGTAACGTTTGAACGGCACCGGATGCGTAAAGGAGATCGCGATATCTCAACTGGCGCTCCTCCCCGGAAATGAGACATACTTTATCGGGCACCTTCTCGGCAGACCGAATGACTTCGTCAACAAAAGTGGACATCACTTGGAAACAGAATCGAAATAGGTAGCGAAATGATCAGCGGGCGAGCGAAGCTGGACACGGTTCGCCTCGCCGTTTTGAACCTCGACAAGATTCATCTCGAGCGGATTCCCACTCCGGAAGATCGCAAGAAAACACCTGATCCATGCACCGTGCCCGAAAACAAGAACGGATCGTTCGTCCGCTTCACAAAGTCCGCGATAAAAGCGTGCCACTCGTGCCGTCAAACCACCGAAAGGTTCTCCCATCTTCAATTGGTCCGGAGCCTCTCTCCACTCCGGCAAGGTAGCCAAATCCGCTTTCTGCCGTCCTTCCCACTCCCCAAAATCCCATTCGTCGAGATCCGGATTAATCTCAACCCGTTCGCCAAAACCGAACACAGATGCGGTTTGGCCGGTTCGTTGCAACGAGCTGCAAAAGACCTTTTCAACGTCATCGTCCACAGCTGCCAGTTGCTTGCGCACCGAAGGATCCAGAATCGAACGATCTGCTCTTCCCTGCAACTTTCCGGCCTCGTTCCAGTCCGTCGGAAGATGACGAACCAGAGATAGGGAAATTTCCTCCATCCAAATTCAGGCACTACTGATTTCCGAAAGTCTCGTAACGCAAAGACTGTCTTTGCGCTTCCAGAATCAGAACATCGCGGGGATTTACGTTCCCGAGATTCACATTCGGACCAAACTGATTGATGAAGATCATCTGGCTGGGCTGAGTCGGTGCTTCAAAGACAATTTGTTTCGAATCGAAGGCGTTGCTGATTTCTTCTATCAACCCCGTGCGCATTTCCCCGGACGGACGGAAAATACCGGCAGTGGCGGAGTCCCGCCCTTCCGTGATCGCATAATCCGCCCCTGCTTCGAGACAGTCCCGAATCGAGCCAATCCACGCGCTTGGTGCCATGATAAAATCTTTGTCCTTGCAGCCGACCTCACAAAATACACGGAAACGCTCTTTCGCTTTCTTTACCAACCCGACCATATCCCCGATCGGAATATCGATGGTTCCCGAAGACAACTCAATCGTATCGATCCCGTTCTGCTCCAGGTAGGAAAAATATTCCGTGAGCTTGTCCTGTGAATAAAACTTCTCAAACAAGGTTCCTCCAAAATACACGATGATTCCCGCATTCTGATAGAGTTCGACTTTCTCCTTCAGCCGAGGGGTTACATAAGCACTGCCGACGCCCAGTTTCACTACATCGACATAGTCCCCGTAGTCTTCGACCATCGCACGCGCCTCGGCGATGGTTATGCCTGTGTCCGTCAGGCAGGTAAGCCCGTACGTTCGTGGTTTTGCCGTCCTCTTCGGGAGATCTATCATGATTGTAACACTTCTTCGAGTCCTTCCGGGAATTGGGGCGCAGGAGACTGCATCGGATACTTTACAGCCCGGGGTGTCACTGAAAAGCTCGTAAACGGATTCTTATTCTGTAAGGCAAAATCCACCGCATTCGCCAGGACCGCCTTTATTGCCCGGGAGGATTCAGAGTACTCAGGCAATTGCTCGCGATCAATCGTCCGACAAAAATCTTTGGCACTGAAACTGAAGACAAAGCCACTTTCCTTTGTTTTTCGGAGAAGGTGCATTGTTCCAACGGTATGATAATCACGCCCTCTCGAACCCAGATCAAATCCGAGGAGCTCCACCGTTTCGGCATTTATGACATCCAAGTCAAGGACTGGCACCCCCTTCTCGTCAAACCCGATAACCGGGCACCCGTCATACTCCCTCAGATGATAAAACGGCATGAGACTTCCTGTCTTCAAGCCGCTCCCTTTGAAGAAAGGATGTTCACCATTCACAATTCTGAAACCTCCCCAGCCTTTGGCCGCTTTTCTCCGAAACACTCCATACCCTCCGTGTTGAAAGTCTCCACCAATGCTGCTGATCGTCGACATCTCCAAATGAGGCAGCTTCCAATAGGTTGTCTCATCCCGGGTCCCTTTCGCAGGATCTTTGCCTTCCTCTTCAAAGTCATCCCCCTTGAAACAGACCAGGGTGGAATGATTTTCCCCCTCGTATACCACCTTCCACCACATCGTATTTCCGCTCGCAAGAACCACATTTTTTCCCGCTGCCACAAACCGGTCAAAATTCTCCCGTGCCTCTCGCGTCCAATACTCTGAATGCCCTACCGGCATCAAGACATCGTTCTCACCGAAGTTGTCGTAGTCGTCGAGCTGGAAGTCCGTGATGTAGTGGATCTCTACATCCTTTCCGAAAGGATCCTCCCGCTTGATCCATTGAATCACATTGAGCCACTCCTCCTCTTTGACGCCTTCCTGCGGGCGAAGAAAAGAAACCTTCGGCTTCTGCTCGGGTCTTCGATACAGGCTGCACCCCTCTGTCCGCGAATAGGCATTGATCGTATTTGTGCAAATCACCAGAGAAATGCGCTTCACGTCCGGCTTCTTTTCCGGAATATTCCCGCAAACAAAAAAGATTTCCGGACGGCCCGCAATCAAGTAAACCCCCGACTCCAATCCGTCCGGGACAACGAAATCTCCTACGATTTCAAATCCGGCTCCGTCTGCCCAGGGCCGATCAGTGGCATATTCCTGCTTCTTCGCTTTCACCCCTTTCGCCACGAGCATGACCTCGCCGTTCACGTCGGTGACCGGAATCTCAAGGGTATCCGGAGAGTCCGGTTGAAAGGAAAGTGCCAATCCTATCCGGTCCCCTGCCTCTGCATAACTGGCAGGCCCGGCGATCGTGCCGTCTTGATTCAACTTGGCCAGGTAGCCCTCATCGATGTGCTTCGCCACGTCTTCGACTCTACGTCCGGAGAACAATCGTCCGCAGGATCCCAGAAAGGGGAACAAAAAGACCAAAAAGGATCTTCTGATCAAGTTCATTTGAATTCAGAATTCTCTCTCCCGGCACTATACAAGAAAGGGAACTGCCTGTCACCCGAGGATCGCCCCCAGAGCCGAGGCAATCCGGTCCTGATCAGACTCGGCAACGTAAGGACTCATGGGCAGACTGAGACATTTTTCCGAAATGCTTTCCGCCACCGGGAAATCCCCTTTTGTGTAACCGAGATTTTCGAACACAGGCTGAAGGTGCAAGGGAACGGAGTAGTAAGATACGCTCGGGATATCCTCGTCACGCAAAGCTTTTTGCACCTCTTCGCGCCGATCGGTGAGAATCGTGTACTGAGCATACACAGAAGTGTTGTTTTCCGCCACTCTGGGAGTGACAACCTCCATGCCTGCAAAACGCTCATCGTAACGTCGTGCCACCTCCTGACGGAGCGACACCTCCTCGTCAAACAGGGCCAGTTTCGGGAGAATGATTGCGGCCTGAAGCGTGTCGAGACGCCCGTTCAGACCGACGACGGGATGATAGTGTTTTTTCTCCTGCCCGTGCACGCGGATCCAACGCATACGTTCCGCAAGTTCATCGTCGTCGGTGAAAAGAGCCCCGCCGTCTCCATAACCGCCCAGCGGTTTGGAAGGAAAGAAGGAGGTACTGCCGACGGTTGAAAGAGCACACGATTTCACGCCGTGATGAGTGGCTCCGAAACTTTGCGCTGCGTCTTCAATTACCGGGATATTTCCGGCCCGCGCAGCAATCTCATTGATCTCCTTCATGTTGGCGGTCTGGCCGTAAATGCCGACCGGCATGATTGCCTTGGTATTCTCCGTAATTGCTGCCTCCAACCGGGATACGTCCATGTTGAAGGTGTCCTCTTCAACATCGATGAAAACTGTTTTCGCTCCCAGAAGAGCGACTACTTCCGCCGTCGAAATCCAGGTGTAGGGAACAGTGATCACCTCGTCCCCGGGACCCACCCCGTAGGCCATCAGAGCAATCAGCAGGGAATCCGTTCCCGAAGAAACTCCGATGGAATGCTTCACTCCCACCCAGTCACACAAAGCCTGTTCCAATTCTCCGACTTCCGGCCCCATAATGAAGCGGCCGTGGTCGATGACCGTTTCGATTCGGCGGTCCAGCTCTTCGCGGATCCTCTCTTTTTGTGTTTTTAGATCAATAAATTCCATAATTTGAATTTCAGGCTTTTTCTTCACCCTGCATTTTCATTCTTAAAATCATCGTAGGTTCGTTCACCCACGGAAAGGGAATCCGGAAGAGACTCTTCCTCATCCAGATCGAGACACTTTACCGTTTCTCCACTCTTTTCATAACGGAATCCTGACTCCGGGCAAACAGCCAGATTTCCCTCGAAATTCAACTTGTGCCCGTGCCGGCTCATCCAGCCGGCCAGGCGCCCGGGAACGCCCATTACAAATCCGTAGTCGGGAATGTCCTGCACGACAACCGCACCGGCGGCTACAAAACAGTATCTTCCCAGAGTAATGCCACAGACGATAGTGGCGTTGGCCCCGATACTGGCGCCCCGGCGAATTTTTGTTTTTTCATACAAGCCCCGGCGAACGACCTGGGAACGGGGGTTCGTGACGTTCGTCAACACGCAGGAGGGTCCCAGAAAGACATCATCCTCAATTTCCGTTCCGGAATAGATCGCCACATTGTTCTGCACTTTGACATTGGAACCAATCTCGACCCCTCCCGCAACCATGGTGTTTTGACCGAAGGAACAACGGGACCCGATCTTCGCTCCATCACAGATGTGAGCAAAATGCCATATTTTCGTATCCGGTCCGATCTCTGCTCCGGAATCGATTACCGCTGTTTCGTGGGCACTGAAATCACTCATATCTTCTTGAAGAATTTACGTATCAAAGGCAAAAGATTCTTTCCCCTGTTCTGCCATTTGCGAAGTGCATTCAGTCTGCCGGCTGCAATCTGTTTGGAGGAAAAATGACTGGGAAGATCAGAAACGAGACCCTCCATTTTCACCAGGCGCTCTTCACCGTTTTGAATCCGGGGTTCCATCTTCTCTTCAACGAAATGATGAATCATCCGTGAGACATCAAAATCCGCAGCAAAATGCTCTCTGCGATCCCCGTCCAGACGCAGTGATTTCACCGCGCCAAACCCTTTCAATAAACTCAACCCCTGGCTCGCACTCCCTTTGCTGATGTTGAGACGCGTCACCACTTCATCCATCGGGAGCGGTTCCACCGACATAAAAAGGAGTCCGTAGATTTGACCAACTGATTTCGGGAATCCCATCATTTGAGCAAATGAGGAGAAATAGTCCGCAGACTCCTTCTCCAGTTCACTCAACACCTCCTCACCGGAATCAGCCGCAGCGCTGCCCTTTTCCAAGAGGGAAGACTGAAGGGGATCCCGATCCGGCATAATTCAGATTGGTTAGAACAGGGGTTCCGGACAAGCTACCGCCAGTGGTTAAGCGGCAGTTCGCTTACCAATGGCAATGGCAAATTTCTGGATTTTCGGCAGCAGGGCTACCATGCCGCGAACAACGCACGATTGAAAAATAGTTCAATTAGAAATGAACACGTTCAGTTAAAAATGAACAAAGCCGGATTTCGGCCCGACCGGCAGGTAGAACGGATTCTCTGCCATCACCTTTCAGAAGGCTTTTTCTGGATTCACGCGGATTCCCCTCTAGGTTCACATATGGATCGAAAAGGAATTATTCTTGCCGGCGGCTCAGGCACAAGGCTTTGGCCTCTAACGAACGTAGCCTGCAAGCAATTGCTTCCTGTTTACGATAAACCGATGATTTATTATCCCCTTTCCACTCTAATGCTGGGGGGGATCCGCGAAGTTCTG
>JAKSBG010000403.1 GCA_022361255.1 Verrucomicrobiales bacterium | reverse complement strand
GGTCGCCGCCGGCGTCTACATGCTCGCGCGCACCGCTTTCCTCGTCGAGTTCTCCCAAGCCGGGCCCGTCATCGCTTGGATCGGCGCCGCCACCGCGCTCCTCGCCGCCGTCATCGCCATCCAGCAGAACGACATCAAGCGCATCCTCGCCTACTCCACCCTCTCGCAGCTGGGTTACATGGTAATGGCGCAGGGCATTCATGACGGCAGTGACGCCGGCATGTTCCACCTCTACACTCACGCCTTTTTCAAAGCCCTTCTTTTCCTTGGCTCAGGAGCCGTCATTTACGCCTGCCATCACCGCCAGGACATCTGGGACATGGGTGGTTTGAGAAGAAAAATGCCGATCACCTTCTGGACCTTCACGATTGGAACTGCCGCTCTCATCGCAGTTCCGTTCACGAGCGGATTCTGGAGTAAAGAGGCGATTCTCGAAGCGGCCTATCACGACAAAGCGTGGATCCCTTACGTCTGCGGAATCATTGTCGCTTTCCTGACCCCATTCTACATGACCCGTCTCGTCATCGTGGCATTCTCAGGCAAGCCCCGCACGGACGATGCCGATCACGCGAAAGAAGTCGGCCCCATAATGTGGATCCCGCTCGCGATTCTTGCGGTCATGGCGATCATTTCCGCCTACAAACCGATCGCCGGTGCGCTGCTTGCCCAGGATTACGCCCACGTCGACCACCTCTTCAGTCACTTCGGGCTGACCGCGATTCTTTCCCTGATCGGACTGGTCGTGGGTGTGGCCGCTGCCGTCTGGCTCTACAAAGGAAAGGACTCCGATCCGATTTCGATTCCCCTTTTCCGCGACAAGTTCTACATCGACGAATTGTATCAGGGCATCGTCACGATTTTTCAGGATGCCGTTGCTGCGTTTCTCGACATCGTCGACCGCTTCATTATCGACCCGGTCATGGCCCGCTTCCCCGCCTTCGGTGCACTTGCCGCCGGGACATTCTTTCGCTCTTTCCAGATTGGAAACGTGCAATCCTACGCCTTTTTCTTCGGAGCCGCCGTGATCGCATTGATCGTCTTTCTCCTCCTGTAATTTTCCACTGTAACTCGATCTGAGCATGCTCGAACTCATCGTATTTCTCCCGATCATCGCCGCAGTGGCGATTGCCCTTGGGTCGCCGGCGCGAATCACCGCACTCGGAGCGGCGGCGGTTACCCTGCTTCTCACGCTGACACTCTCTGCGCAGTTCAACACTAGCGAAGAAGGCGCGTTTCAATTCAACAGTTCCCGCGACCTGCTTCAGATCGACGGATTCCCCCATCTGGCTCTTTCCTTCGGGCTCGACGGGATCAGTCTCGTCCTTCTACTGCTCGCAGCAATTGTCATGATGGCTGCAGTCTGGGTTGCTCCGGCTGAATCCAAAATCAAAGGAAGTGCAAAGCTCTACTACCTTTCCCTCCTACTCATCGGCGGCGGCGCGATCGGTGCCTTCTGCTCGACTGATATCTTCTTCATCTACGCCTTTCACGAGCTCGCTCTGATTCCGACCTTCCTCATGATCGGGATATTCGGTCGCGGTGAAGATCGCGTCCGCACCGCCTGGACCATCACGATATACCTCGGTGTCGGCAGTTTGATCCTCCTCGCCGGGATTGTGATGGCGCTGGTCGGCGTAGGAGCAGACACCTTTAACATCGAGGATGTTGTTGCTCTCGCGAAACGCCCCGAAACTGCGATCGCCGCAGGTCAGCAGACCTGGATCTTCGGCCTGCTTCTCGTCGGTTTCGGCATTCTTGTTTCGCTCTTCCCCTTTCACAGCTGGGCGGCTCCCGCCTACGCAACGGCCCCGACTCCCGTGACCATGCTGCACGCAGGGGTATTGAAAAAATTCGGTCTCTACGGTCTTATCCGGATCGCTATGCCGATGCTGCCGGAGGGGATGCAGGCGCTCACGAATGTGCTGCTCGTGCTCCTGCTCGGAAATATTATCTATCTCGGTCTCGTCACCATCGCGCAGAAGAAACTCGACCGCATGCTCGGCTACTCCAGCGTCATGCACATGGGTTACGTCTTCCTCGGAATCGCCGCAGCCAACCACATCGGAGTGGGCGGGGCGGTTCTCCTGATGTTCGCCCACGGAATTTCCATCGCGCTGCTTTTTGCTCTTTGCGGATGGATGCGGGACCGCTTCGGGACCGTCGATTTCGAAGAACTCGGCGGTGTAGCCAAACACCTTCCCAGGCTCGGCCTCCTTTTCGGTTTCGCCGCGTTTGCATCCGCCGGTCTTCCGGGATTCGCCAACTTCGCAGCCGAGGTCGCCGTTTTCTTCGGAGCGTTTCAAGTGGGCGAAAACGTCAGCCAGAACGGACTCGGCTGGTTCCAGTGGACAACCATCATTGCCCTGTGGGGTGTAGTTATCTCCGCGGTCTACGTGCTGCGCGCCTACCGTTCCCTTTTCTACGGTGAAAGCCTGCAGAAAGCCGATGCCCCTGCCGACATGACCTGGGCCTGCCGCCTTCCTGTTCTGCTTCTTCTCGGCACACTTCTACTCGTCGGGTTTGCCCCCGAAATCCTGAATCAATTTATCCGCCCTGCCGTTGAGGGACTTTTTCTCTCCACCCACGGCGGCTGACCCAACCCTGTTGAATCGAAGACCTAACCCTGTTGAGTCACTGACCTAACCCTCTTCGATTTTCCCTCACTCCACTTTTCGACTTCTTTACTCCTTTCCAAAATGCCCGCTTACTTTCTGGAAATCATTGTTGTCGCCCTTGGCCTTCTCATCCTGATGGTTGATGCCTTCGTCAAGCTGGAGGACAAACGCACGCTGTCCTGGATCGGCATGCTCGGTCTGCTTGTGGTCTTCGGGCTTCTCTTCCGGGTCGAAGCGCCGGAATCGACTGACAGCCCGTTCTGGCAATTTTATGCCGCCGATGACCGGCTCGCGCTTTTCTTCAAAGGAATTGCCGTGCTTTGTACACTCGTCGTTCTCATCATGGCCTACGACTTCAGTCCTGTCGTAGTGGACCAGACCGCAGACCCCGAACCGGGCGCACACCCCCAGGCCGGTCTCGGAGAATTTTTTGCCCTCCCGCTTTTCGCCTGTGCCGGACTGATGTGGATGGCATCCGCTACCAATCTGGTCAGCATTTTTGTCTCTCTCGAAACGGTCACGATCGCCTTTTACATCATGGTCGCCTACCTGCGACGCAACGTCGGCTCGCTTGAAGCAGGAGTAAAATACCTGATTCTCGGCGCTCTCTCGACCGGCTTCCTCGTTTACGGATTTGCCTGGCTCTACGGCGTCACCGGTTCGATGCAGCTCTCCGAAATCAGCGCAGCCCTCGCCTCTCCCGATGTGAACCGCATCGGCGCACTTTTCGCCTTCGGCCTCATTCTCGTGGCACTCGCTTTCAAAGTGGGCGGTGCGCCATTTCACTTCTGGATTCCGGACGTCTATCAGGGCGCTCCGACTCCGATCACGGCTTTCCTTTCCGTGGGCTCCAAAGCAGCAGGTTTCATCGTTCTCCTGCGACTGGTGGCTCCCTTTCTCGCGAGCGAAGCGCTGTCCGACAAGGTTGTCGTCGCTCTCGCTCTCATCGCAGTTCTGACGCTTCTCATCGGAAACTTCGCGGCAATTCCGCAGAAGAACTTCAAGCGGCTTCTCGCCTACTCCAGTGTTGCACATGCAGGCTTTCTTCTAACCGCGCTGGCCTGTTCTCCGACAGAAAGCAGCGGGAACGCTCTCACCCCGGTCACGGTCATCGCTTTCTACCTGGGAGCCTATCTCATCATGACCCTGCTCGCCTTTCTCGTAATGACGACGGTGCGAAAGAGCATTGCGGATGAGACCTTCGACGCCTATCGCGGTCTTGCGAAACGTTCGCCCTTTCTCGCTGCAGCAACGCTCATTTCGATGGCATCGCTCGCCGGTATCCCTCTGACCGCCGGCTTCTGGGGCAAGCTTTTCGTCTTTAAACTGGCAGTCGATCAGGGTCAGTGGGTTCTCCTCGTTGTTGCCATTCTTGGTGCCTGCGCAGGGTTCTACTACTACCTGAAAATTGCCGCCTCGATGTATCTCTCCGAGCCCGACGCAAAAACGCAAACTATCGACAACTCACCCATTCCGATTGGAAAAATTGCCCGCTTCGCCATGATCGCAATGATTGTCGCTGTCATCGCAGTGGGGATAAAGCCGGATCTGATCACGGGTCTTTTCGTTTGATCGGGAACATTCGGTCGAGAAGACATTTCCGCCCACCTTGCTGGAACGTCGTGGTCGGCCTTCTGCGGGCTGACAGAAACGCTCCTGCTGCGCAGGCGTTTCCCCGCCTTACCAAGTCCTTGCTACTCATTCGTTTCATGGATATTCTACGGCCATGAAACGCAGTCTCCCCCTACTCGCGGTTTTTCTCCTTCCCCTTTCCGGCTTTGCCGAAGAGTACCGGACCTTTACTAATTCCGCCGGAAAAACGGTGGAAGCGAAAGTGCTCGCAGTCGCAAACGGGCAGGCAAAAATTGCGATGAAGGACGGAAAGGAATTCACGATTCCGTTTACGAGTCTGTCCGCTGCGGATCAGGAATTTCTCAAAGCCTGGAAGCCGGCTGCTACCGGCAGCGCACCCGCGCCGCTCCCGACCGACGGGGTAACCGCCGCCGCAATCAACGAGGTGATCGGCCAGGAACTGTTCGGTGATTCAAGCCTCTGGAACAGCAATCCGGAGGAGGTGGCTGAAAGGCTCCAGTGGAGGCGCGAATCCAAAACTGACATTTCAGAGAGCTATCGTTCCTATCCGCGCGAGGAATATCGCTTTCTCGGAGCGCGCCCCTTTTCGGCAGCTCTATACGGTGAGGACAGCAAAGTAACATCGATCTCGATCGTTTTCGCGAACAAAGGGGACTCCTTTCAAACGGCTGGCAGTGGCGAAGAACATTTCATCAAAGGAAAACCGATCCCCGGCGGGATGGAGGGCGTGCAAATGCTGATGGAACACGATGAAGAAACCATTTCGGAAAAACTCACGACATTGCTCGGAGAACCGGAACGCCAGAAATTCGGCGAAGGCGAGGCCCGGGTAACCGCCAACCGCTGGGACTGGGCGGGCCACTCCTTTCTCCTTTCCCATGTTGAGGGAGAATACGTTTCTCTCGCAGTTCAGACTCCGGCTTTTGCCGACGCACGCGGAAACACGAAGCGCGTTCCCGATTCCGTCGTCCGCGAGAAGATCCGGGGATTCCTCGAAAAGCGGGAGAACGGCGATGTCGTCATTTCCAATATTCCCATGGTAAACCAGGGCCCGAAAGGCTACTGCGTCCCGGCAACAGCGGAGCGGTGCATGCGCTTTCTCGGAATCCCCGCTGACATGTATCTCCTCGCGATGGCCGGGGAAACCCAGGCCGGAGGAGGAACCTCGGTGGATCGGCTTCTCTCCAATATCGGAAGCGACATCAAACGCAAAGGTCGCTCTTTCGAAATCGAAACCGGAGAACTGAAAATGCGCGACGTGCAGCGATCGATTGATGACGGCATTCCGATCATCTGGGCGATGTTCAGCACGAAAGAATTCAATGACACCGCCAACGAACGCACTCAGATGCGTCAGGATAAGGATTCGTGGGAATCCTACAAAGCCACCGTCGCTGCTGCGGAAGATGCGACTTTGCCAAAAGATACCTCGACCGCCCATGTCGTGATCATCATGGGATACAACGAGGAAACAAACGAGATCGCCTTCAGCGATTCCTGGGGTGAAAGGTATCTGGAACGCTGGATCTCCATTCCGGAAGCAGAGCAAATTTCGCAGGGGCGCTTTTACATCATTGATTTGTAAAAAGCGGGATCAATTGATCCCCTTCACCGCGCGCAGCTCACGAAAGCTCCGTGACCCGGCCCGCGACGGTTTCGCCCGATGGATTTTTGATTTTGCAGTGGGCTCACGCCCCCTCTCGTGTGTGTTGTTGGCCAACTCGTAGAACGGAAAGCCCCCCCCTTTCTCCGCCACAATCCGGGCTGCAGTGGCAGACGGAATGTCAGCAAGTCCCCTCCCCAGTGAGACGGGTTCAGATACCGGACCGAGGCGATCATAAAATGCCATCCCGAGAGAGGCACAGTTTTTCCTGATTCCTTTGAACTCGCCGGCATCGTGAGGGCTTATTTTTTCGTCGAAATAACGAAGCACGGTCACCTGTTCGCGACTTACCGGCAGGAATGTCATTTCCACGAGGCAATGCCGATAGGAAGTTTGGGTGTAGAGCCAGTCATAAAAGTTCACCGTGTGCCCGGTCAGCGTTTCGAGTTTGTTTCCCGAATTCATCCCCTCCATCAGAGTCGGAGGCCTGTCCTCATACCAGGGGGCCCGGAAATCAAAAACCGTATCACGCTCCGCATCGCCGCCGCGTTTTCTGAGTCCGAAACAGAAGTGCCCCAGCGAATCCTTCTTTCCGTCGTGATCATACTTCAGACAAATGATCACGAGATGATGGGATGGATCGTGAGTATGGGGCAACCCCATTCGGATTGTCCACCAGGCATCGAACCACTCCAGACCGGATCGACCGCTCAGCAGTTTCCCGGCGCCTCTTTCCACAAACAAATCCTTCGTGACAGGTAAAAACTCAGCGATCTTCATTCGCTTTTCATGCCGCGATCGCTGCCGAAGGGATAAGACTCGGGAATGAAAGTCAGACAGAACGAAACGCGCCAATGCGGGAGCCAGTTCGCTCTCCGGAACAGCTCCTTTCGCGATGAAATGAGCGCGATGCGCTGCGGGAATGATACCTCTTTTGGGATCGTAGCGCCCCGCTCCCCGGACCAGATATTTCCCCGTTTTCGAACCCGGTTTGTTATTATGATGAACTACGGCGTTCCCGTAGATCTCAGCCATCGCAGGAGGAAGCGGAAAAAGCGAATCGAGCGGCACCGTTTCCGCGACCACCGGGAGCGGAAAAACGAGAAAAAACAGAATGCGGAGCCAGCGAAACGCCATCGGCCCATTGTTAACCGAGAGTCTTTTCGGGGCAAGTACACGCTATTGCTTCCCCCCACCTTTTCGCGCAGTCTGAACAAAATTTCTCATGAAACGCCCGCTTTTGATCTGTCTTTCACTGGTCTCAACTGTATTTCCGGCCTTCTCTCAACAGAAGGCCCACCTTGAGATCGAGTCCCCCTACGGCTCCTATGTGGAAGACGGCTTTCCGTTTTTCACACAGACTCTCGATGCCCGCGAATTTGGTGAGGATCCGGAGCCAACCAATCTGACGCCGCGCGGCATCATCGTGAAGCTGGGTGAAGACCACTACGGTTGTTTCGACCCCGACCTGCTCCGCTGGGCTTTGATCTGGAAAGCCAACGAAGACGGGGAATACCTCACCATGGACGGCATGGCACCGGGAAGCTACCGCCTGCCGAACCGGAAGGCTCCCGCCGGGCAGAAGAGTCTTCCGAAACCACTTGGAACACCGATCTATGCGAGTCCCGCTCTTCCGGGGTGGGCGGAGAACAAAAGCGATCTGAACTCCGACCCCCGGGCGAAGGCGGGAGCTGACGAGGAGGAACTGGGCCTCGGACCGATTCCAGCTGAAATGGGACGGTTTTCCGGGATCCGAATCGTTGCTGGAGGTATCCAACTGGAGTTCGAAGTCGGAAAGACAGCGGTCACAGAGCGGATGACGGTAGTGGACGGGAAAATTGAGCGACGGGTTTCACACAACGGAAAACTCTCCCTGCGGGCGATCCCGGGGCACAACTCCATCCTCGAAAAACCGGTCGCCACGATCCCGTATCCCGAGAAAATCTGGAAAGAACCAGTCACCACCGGCACCCCGATTGCCGGCGACGACAATGCCGCATTCACCTTTGACGATTTGCCGCTCCCCGATCCGAATCCCTGGAAACGTAACGTCCGCCTCGCCGGATTCGATTTTTTCCCCGACGGGCGCGCCGTTTTCTGCACCTTTGACGGAGACGTCTGGATCGTAGAAGGGCTGGAAGAGGGAAGCTCGTCGGCAACCTGGCACCGCTTCGCCTCCGGCCTCCACGAACCGAAGAGCGTCTCTATCGTCGATGATCAGATCTACGTCTCCGACCGAAACGGTATCGTTCGACTCGTCGACAGCAGCAACAACGGCGAAGCCGACTGGTACGAAAACTTTTCCAACATTGTCCCCCAAACCGCCGAAACGAGGGAGTTTGCTATGGACATGGTTGCCGACGGACGGGGCGGATTCATTCTCGCAAAAGGCGGTCAGGTCGGTTCGACCCGTGGTATCGCCAATGGAACCATTGTCCGCGTCGCACCCGACGGACGTTCCTACGAGGTGATCGCTACCGGGCTGCGTCAGCCGTATATCGGCTTCGACCCGGATACGGGTATCATCACTTCCAGCGATCAGCAGGGACACTGGAAACCGGCTACCCCCATTTACCGGATTGAGCAGGACAAATACTACGGCTTTCAACCCGCGAAACTGAAGGACAAAGCCGTCCACCCGGCTCCCATCGCCCCGCCGGAAATCTGGATCCCCCATTTTATCAATCAGTCCGGAGCCTCGCAGGTCTGGATGAAGAACGGGACGAGAATGGGAGCACTCGACGGCCAGCTGGTTCACATCGGCTACAACCGGCCGGAGATCTTTCGGGTCTATTTTGACGAAAAGCGCAACCAGGGCGCCGTCGTCCCTGTCCTTGCCGGATTTCCCGCCGGGGTTTTGAAAGGCAGAGTCCACCCGGAGGACGGGAAACTCTACCTCACCGGGTTCGAAATCTGGGGAACTTCGGGGGAACGCGTCAGCGGATTGTTTCGGGTCCGACCCGGAAAAGAAAAGCCCTGGATTCCCCGTCAGATAACCGCCGGAGAAAGGGGCGTTCTTTTGTCATTCGACAATCCCCTCTCTGACAGCCTTGCCAAAGAACTCGGAAGGTATTCGGTGGATCGCTGGAACTACCGGCAGACGCACAACTACGGATCGGGGAACTTCAAACTCGATGGTGAACCCGGTCAGGAATCCGTCGGGGTGGCCAGTGTGAAAGTATCAAAAGATAAAAAATCGCTCTTTCTCGGTCTCGTCGACATGCAACCTTCGCATTCCCTTCGCGTCACCTATCGTATCCCCGCATCTGACTCAACCCGGGTAGACAGCGCCTACCTTACCGTCCACAAACTTGAAAAGCTTGATCTCACCGGGCTGGGTTTTTCTGATGATAAGGTTGATCTGACTCCGCCGAGAAACATCACCGGAACATCAGAGAAAATCGAGCCAACTGCGAAACTGGGCAAAGAGACCGCGCTCCGCTATGGATGCATCGCCTGCCACGCTACCGGCGAAACAGGGATTCCCGCACCGACAGCTGCTCCTGCAGAGGGAGCGCAGGTCGCTGTGGGCCCGGCCTGGACCGGGCTCTGGAAATCCCGGCGTGAATTCACGGACGGGTCCTTCATCAAGTCTGTCGACGAAACCTATCTCCGCGAGTCGATTCTCGATCCGGGAAGACGGGTCGCCACCGGATTCGAAACGGAAAAAACCGGAGTCGGCATGCCCTCCTATCTCGGTGTTTTAAAGGATCACGAAATCGATTCAGTCATTCTTTACATCCAGAGTTTGGAGAAGAAGAAATAACAAGGGAAAATCCGGGCGGAAAACCCGACTTTCCTCCCCACAAACGGCTTGAACTGAGGCCGATCCCGTCGCAGAAATAGGAGGTGTGATTTTCTAATCGCATCCGAATTTCCTATTTATGCCAAAATCCTCTACAAGCGGCTCGTCTCCGGATGAATCCGACGTTCCTTTCGAAGATGCGCTCGCGCAGCTCGAGGAACTTGTCGGTGAAATGGAGTCCGGTCAAATGCCTCTGGAGGAGTTGATTTCCAACTACGAGAACGGCACACGACTCTTTCAGCTGTGCGCAAAACAGCTGGATGCTGCCGAAGGACGTATCGAAATGATTCGAAAGAATCGAAATGGGGAATCCGTAGTGGAGACCTTTGATGACGAAGCGTCCCCCGCTGCCCCTACCACAGAATCCTCGTCCGATGATGCAGATGAGGAATCCCCCGATGAAAATGGAGAACTCTTTTGAATATCCCGATATCCCCACGGAAGAACTACCGAAGGTCGACAATGCAGACGACCTGAAGAAACTGCCGCTGGAGGATCTCCCCAAGCTGGCGGAAAACATCCGGCGCACCCTAATCTCTTCGCTCGCCAAAACAGGCGGGCATCTCGGTCCCAACCTCGGGGTCGTGGAATTGAGCATCGCGCTGCATCGCATTTTCAATACTCCGGACGACAAGTTCGTCTTTGATGTCAGCCACCAGGGCTACGTCCACAAAATGCTGACCGGTCGCTGGGACCAGATCCACACGATCCGTACATACGAGGGACTCAACGGCTTTCTCCTCCGCTCGGAAAGCGAACACGACTGCTACGGGGCCGGCCACGCCGGAACCGCTGTTTCCGCCGCTCTCGGAATGGCATCCGCCCGCGATGTTCTGGGAAAAGACGATCACGTCGTCGCTGTCGCCGGTGATGCCGCCTTCACCTGCGGCCCGACTTTCGAAGCCCTCAACAACATCGCCGAAACCACAAAGCGCTTTATTCTCGTTCTGAATGACAACGAGTGGTCCATCGACCGGAATGTGGGGGCGATTGCCAAGTATTTTCATGCGCTGCAAACCAGTTCAACCTACTCGCACATTCACGAGAAAGCCGCCGACTTCGTCGAGAAACTGGTGGGAAAAAGTGCCCGCAACATTGCCCAGCGCGTTGAGCGCGGAGCCAAAAACCTTCTCTTTCCCAACGTTCTTTTCGAGAAATTCGGGATTCACTACTACGGCCCGATCGACGGCCACGATCTCGATCTGCTCGTAAAGACCTTCGATTTCCTCAAAGACCAGGAGGAGCCTGTCATTCTCCACATCATCACGGAGAAAGGCAGAGGCTACGAGCCGGCCAAAGCCAATCCGATGAAGTTCCACGGATTGGGCCCCTACAAAACCGAAACCGGGGAAACGCCGGCAGGCGGCACACCCACTTTCTCCCAGCTTTACGGGGAACATCTCGGAAAATTCGCGATCGAAGACGAGAAGATCGTCGCCGTCACCGCCGCGATGCCGAGCGGAACCGGCCTTGTCGGTTTCCAGAAGCAGGTTCCGGAACGCTACTACGATGTGGGAATCGCAGAAGAGCATGCGGCCCTCTTTGCCTGCGGCCAGGCCGTGCAGGGCCTCAAGCCGTTCCTCACCATTTATTCCACTTTTTTCCAGCGCGCCTACGACATGGCTGTGCACGACATCGGCATTCAAAACCTGCCCGTTCGCCTCTGCATGGACCGGGCCGGGCTCAGTGGCGACGACGGGCCGACTCACCATGGCCTCTTCGATATCGGATACATGCGGCACATCCCGAACTGGGTGTTCATGCAACCGAAGGATGAAGATGAATTCATCGACATGCTCTGGACGATGGCCAACTACGACGACGGTCCCATCGCAATTCGCTATCCGCGTGGAGCAGGTATGGGAGTTGAGCCGAAGGCCGAGCCGCAAATTCTCGAAATTGGAAAAGCAGAAGTGGTTGAAGACGGAACCGATATCGCCCTTTTCGGACTGGGTCATCTATACGAAGTTGCCGTCGAGACAAAATCACGTCTGGAGGAAATGGGTTACTCCGTCGCACTGATCAATCCGCGCTGGATCAAACCACTCGACGCATCCTGTATCGAGGAGTTTGCCAAAAAATGCCCGGTGGTAATGACTTTCGAAGATCACGTACTCCATAACGGATTCGGTGCCGCGGTAATCGAACATCTTCACGATGCCGGAATCGATACCCGGGTCGAGCGAATCGGCTGGCCCGATGAATTCATCGAGCATGGCCGGGTCGACATCCTTCGCGAAAAGCATGGCATCACCGCCGATGCAGCCGTCGAAAAAGCGCTGAGAAACCTTCCGAAGAAAGAACAGGCTCTCGCTGGCTGATCACGGCAATTTCTGAAGAAACGCTTTCACTTTGGAGGGGCCGCTCGTGTGGAAAATGCGGACGCCGGCATCGACCAGCTTTTGCCAGTCAGTCTCGCCGCCTTCCGCGTGAGCTTCCACCACGAAACCTTTTTCCCCGGCATACCGGATCAATCCGAGCACATGATCCGTAGTCGGATCCGACTTGCGCAATTTGATCTCAATCGTCGTAGCGTCGAAACGCTGACTCACATCGTCAATTTGCTGGCGAGAGGAAACTTTAAACATCAGTAAATGCCGGGGAACAGGGCCATTCTTCTCAGCATATTCGGCAAAGAAATCCGCTTCTCTATAGGGAATCCGGAAGATGATCTGATCGACAGCATCATCCTGTTGAAGCACCCTCAGAATGTCACCAAAATACCGGCTCACGCCCGGTTTCAGATCCGCTTTGAAAATTGTTCTGCCCCTTCCTGCTCTTAGAAATTCCTGCAAAGTCGCGACGGTTTCTTCCGAAACACTCCCATCGCGATACCGTTTTTTCAGCCCTTTCAATTCAGTCAGCGTCATTTCGCTGACCTGCCCGGTACCGGTTGTTTCACGCTCAATGGTCGGATCATGAACAATGACAAAATGTCCGTCTTTTGTCCTCTGGATATCCGTTTCGTACAGTTCGAAGCCCTTCCGGTAACAGACTTCAATATTTGCGACCGAATTCTCCGGTGCCTCATCCTTTCGGTCAGTTTCATATCCCCCGCGATGGGCCGCAATCAGCGTTTGGGCAGGAGAAGAATCAGCCAGTCTATCCAAAATTGAAAGACGCCGATCAACAGGAACCTCCCCGCTCCCGGTTGAAACCATTCCAGCCACCAAACTGATCCCGGCAAATATCGATACCCTATCGCTCCTCATCTTTTCGCCAAACAGGTGATCATCACGGACTTAACAGTCGATAGATTCGTATTAATCCCCGTTTGAACCATCCTTCCCCTACCTCGCCGGCTGAGGCATGCGGGGCGGACGTTTTTTACCGAAAAGCTTCTGCCCGAGCTTTTTCAGCGGACGAGAATCCGCTTCCGCATCGCGAACGACTTCGGCACGGTGACGGATCGTTGGAGTTCCCGGTTCGGGGAATACCTCAGCGGCAGTTTCGCCGACTTCCGAACGGACGTCCTCGTCATAGCTCGACTGGACAGCTTCCTGGTTTCCATCGACCACGACCGGTTGGATGAAAATCATCAGCTCGGAGCGGCTCTTGGTGCTCGTTTGATTTTTCGCGGCGTTTCCGATTAACGGTAGATCCTTGAGTAGGGGGATCCCGGCATCAGTTTCGTTCTCCGATTCGGAAATCAATCCACCCAGCACGATCGTAGAGCGATTTGCTACGGTCACCGTCGTGTTGAGTTCCTGCTTTCCGATCACCGGCACTTCGCTCTGATCAATTACCGCAGTGGAAACGACACGGTCATTGACCTGGACGATGTCGAGAGTGACCTCTCCGTTTTCATTAATTGTCGGTAGAACTTCCAGCTTCAGAACAACATCCTTAAATTCCGTCGTGGATCGAATGGAATTCGGATTTGTCGTATCGGAAACTGAACTCGCGGCGTAGGGCACTTCCTGGCCGGAGGTAATTTCCGCCCTCTTTCCGTTTTGAGTGTAAACAACCGGTCGCGAGAGAACGGTGAAGCGGTTCGTTGTTTCAAGCGCCGTGATCACAGCATCGAGCGACTGCCCGAATTGTCCGTAGAGACCCAGTCCGGTCGTCGGCCCGAAGGGCGTAGTGACCAGCATGTCCGCAATGTCCGCAATATTTCCAGTCGTGTTGGTCGCTCCAATGATGTCACTTCGACCGTTGATCAAGCCACCCGAAAATCCGCCAGCGTTAGGATGATTGTTTTCCCAGGGCACAAACTGCTGCAGATAATCCACCCCGAACTGGACATCGTCGCTCAGGGTCATCTCCCCGATCACTGTCGCGAGATATACCTGCACCGGCTTCCGGTCGAGACGGTCGATCATATCCAGAACGATCTTTTCCGCCTCGCGCGTTCCCATAACGATAATGGAGTTGGATACGCGATCCGCAATAATACGAGTTTTGCCCACGAGGACCGAAATCGGGGCGACCTCGTCTACGGGAAAAGCGATCTGGTCGGCCCGTCCCGCAATTTCCTCGGTTCCGGCGTTCTGGGTCGTCCGGTTTTGATTATTCTGCGCCGTCCGGTTGGTGCCGGTGAGGGTCGCAAGCTGGGATGAGGTTACCGGAGTAGGGCGGCTTTGAATCTGGCGTCCTCCCGGGAGCTGGGTCTGACCGGTTCCCGTGTCCTGCAGAATATCAACGATGACGGGGAGAATGTCGTTTGCCTTTACATAGCGCAACTTTCTCTCCACCGGATCCTTGGAATCGATCGGCTGATCAAATTCGCGGATCAACTGCAGAATATAGGCCGCATCTGAGGGAGACGCGACGACCATAATCCGGTTGAGACGGTCATCCGGAATGAGCTGTGCTGCGGGCTGATCTGCGGTACCCACGCCATTGTTTCCTGTATTGCCGTTCCCCCGGTTGTTTCCCTGCTGCTGTTGCTGCTGTCCGCGGCTTTGATCGCCTCCCTGCTGCTGACGCTGCTGGCCGGAAATCGTGCCCCTTTGCTCGCTCTGACGCTGCCGCTCCTCCATCCGGGCATCCATCGCTGCCTGAATAATCTGGGCCACAACATTTGCCTCTGCATATTCGAGATTCACAAATTCGGTAATGAGCGGCGCATCGGAGACGGGATGATCAATGATCATTCGCAGGCGAATCAGCTGGCGCACTATCGGGGTGGTCTCGGTGATCAGCAGGCCCCGCGGATTGGAAACCGGCGTGATTCGTCCGAATTCATTCAGCACAATGTGGTTGCTGAAAATCGTGGCCGCATCCTCCGGGTCAACAAATTCCAGATCCATAAAAAACCCCACCAACGATTCCCCGTCGGGAAGAGCTGTCGGGTCAGTGTAGATCACCACTCCCTCGCTGAATGAAGGACTTCCCCCGCCCTGACGGGCGCCACCGAGAAGGATTTTGACACTGTCCTGGTCCGGTTCGGCGACAAGGACATAGCCGTTTACCAGCAGAGCAGCCTCGATCAGGCGAATCGCCTCACTTTTGGAAACTTCCGTGGGAGTCACGAGGCTGACCTGCGGCCCTTCAAAAATGGAACTGTCTTTCACGATCGGTTTTTCAATCAGCCTCTCGTAAATGCTCAGGATGTCGTTTACCGGGTTCAGCGGAAACTGAAGGCTGACGCGGTCTCCAATCGGGCCGCCGCCCGGTCGACCTCCGGGACCGCCCGGCCCGCGTTGCCCACCGGGTCGTTGCAACTGAGAGGGCGCCTGACGCGGGCCATCATCTGAATTATCATCTGCGTCATCCTGCGAATACCCGATTCCGGAGAACAGCGTGAGCGCGAAGACAACAGCGGCGAACGGACGAAAAAACGCCCGAATCCTTTGATTCGGTTTCTGGTTCATGTTTGCGTGATTCCCTCCGACTGCAGGCAGGCTGTCAGCGGTCGCCGGTGGGTGTGATAGGATCAAACACCGGAACGCGGAAACCGGTTCCAATTTTTTCCAAAAATTTCCAGCGGCAGATCGGGAATTTTTGATAACCCAAATGAGTTCTCACGACAACACGTAAACTGCCGGAATACCGCACGCCGTTACGGGAATTCCAGAGATTCCGAAACCTCTCAGTTTCAGTCCACTACACTGCTCACCTCCCCATCGGAGAGCTTCGTTGTGATGCGGTCTCCTTTTTGCACCGCCTTCACCGATGTCACAGGATTGCCCGCCTCATCCAAAGTGAGAGAAAACCCCCGCTTCACGGTTGCTTCGGGGCTGAGTGACTGCAGCATCGCTCCGAGCGATTCGATGTCTTTTCGACCATCACGAATCTGTTCAGAAGGAATCTCATCGAGCCTCCGGCAAACCGCATCAAGTCTGTCGCGTTCGGTAGAAAGAATTCGTTCCGGCCGGATGGCGGCCCAGGCCCGTCCGGCCGAGTGCAAATCGGCTTTCGCTGCCGAAATGCGCACATTGAGAATGTGATCGAGCTTTTCCCCGAGAAAATCGAGTGTTTGAATCCGCGACTGGATTCGTCGACGGGGCTGGTGGGCGTCGAGTTCACGTTTCAGTGAATGAACTTCTTTCACCCTCCGTTCCAGAGCATTCGCCGTTCTCGAATCAAGCGCCCCGGAAAGACTCTCGAGGTGTCGATGCAGAGCCGCCGCATCCGGCGTTGCATTCTCCGCTGCCGCGCTGGGAGTCGGCTCGCGGCGGTCGGCAACAAAGTCCGCTATCGTAAAATCGATTTCATGCCCCACACCGGACATTACCGGTATTGAACAACCGGCGATGGCCCGGGCAACGATTTCCTCGTTGAAGGACCACAAGTCTTCAATACTCCCCCCTCCCCGTGCGACGATGATCAGGTCCGGGCGGAGAAAGCCATTGGCCTCCTCGAGAACCCGAATCCCTTCAACAATTTCACCGGCAGCCTCATCCCCCTGAACTCGTGCCGGATGAACCAGCAGCTTCACCCACGGTGCCCTGCGGGCAAAAACATTCAGCATATCCCGAATGGCTGCCCCGGTCGGAGAGGTCACGATACCGATTCGGGTCGGAAAAACCGGGAGCGGCTTCTTTCTCTCCGGATCGAACAGGCCTTCCGACTCGAGTTTCCTCTTCAACTCCTCGAATTTTGCCTGCAAATCCCCCGCACCCTTCGCCTGAACTGTCTGTGCGATGAGTTGATACTGTCCCCGTGCTTCATAGACCGAAATATTCCCCAGAATTTGCACCTGCATTCCGTCTTTCAGCGTGACAGGAAGTTTGGCAGCCGCTCCGCGAAAAAGCACGCAACTGAGCTGAGCAAATGAATCCTTCAGCGTGAAATAGTGATGCCCCGACGCGGGCAAACGGTGGTTGCTGATTTCGCCTTCCACCCAAATACCGGAAAACTGATCCTCCAGGCTGCCCCGAATGTCCGCCGTAATGTCGGAAACGCTGTATACTTCGTCAGGCATCGATTCTAACCACGCATCTCCTGAATCGCGACCGCCATATCGGGGGCACCATACAGTGAAGTTCCCGCAACCATAACATTGGCTCCATTCTCCCCGGCAATATGGACTGTCTCTGCATCGATACCGCCGTCGACTTCAATGTGGTATTCGAGCCCATGCTCCTCCCGGTAGGCCTTCGCAGCAGCAACCTTCGGCATGGTTTCCTCTTTCATAAAGGATTGGCCACCAAACCCCGGAACAACTGTCATGACGAGCAGCAAATCGATCTGATCGAGAAAGGGGACCACCATTTCAAAAGGCGTTGCCGGATTCAGAGCAAGCCCACGGCCGCATCCGGCTTCACCAATTGCTGCCAGAGTGCCCACGACGTCGTGCTCCGCTTCCACATGAACAGTGATTCTGTCCGAGCCTGCCTTCACAAACTCAGCCAAATACTTGTCAGGGCGCGTAATCATCAGGTGCACATCTAGAGTCAACTTCGTATGCGGTCGCACCGCACTGACAAACTGTGGACCGAAGGAAATGTTTTCCACGAAATGTCCATCCATCACATCCAGGTGAATCCAGTCCGCACCCGCTTCATCGGCGCGTTTTACTTCAGCCCCCACCTGTCCCCAGTCAGAGGCAAGAACGGAAGGGGCGATGATTCGTGTGTTGCAGTCACTCATTTCACCCGCATTATCTATATGCTTCCGGCGATCCGCAACGCGACATCCGGAAAAGTTTTCACAAACACAGCATGGTACAGGAAATTTCAAAGGATCCGCCCGAAGAGGAAGACGGCGAACCGGTCATAGATCTCGCCAGCGATACCTTTTTCATGGGGCAGGCCATGCGCCAGGCGCAGAAGGCCTACCTTGGCGGAGAGGTCCCGATTGGTGCGGTCATCGTTCGGGAAGGCTCTATCCTCGCGCGTTCTCACAATCAGGTAGAAACTCTGCGCGATGCAACCGCACACGCGGAAATGCTCGCCCTGACGCAGGCGGAAGAAGCATTCGGCGACTGGCGACTGACCGACTGTGATCTCTACGTCACCAAGGAGCCCTGCCCCATGTGTGCCGGAGCCATCGTCCACTGTCGTATCCGGCGTGTCATCTTCGGCTGCAGAGATGAAAAAGGCGGGGCTGCGGGCGGTTTCATCAACCTGCTCCAGCAACCCAACCTGAACCACTTCAGCGAAGTGACTCCCGGCGTGATGGAGGAGGAATCAGTCATGCTCCTGAAAACCTTCTTCCATGAAGCGCGGGAGAAAAAGAAACGTGGCGGGGAATAGGAATCTACGTCAGCTTCGTTTTCCCTATCGTGATGGTACGCTTTCAAAATCTCGCCCGGTTTCCCGACATTGGTTCCAATTCCTACCTTCTCGAGTTTGGGGAAACCCGCGTCGTGCTCGATGCCGGAACTCATCCGAAACATACCGGCACCGATACCCTTCCTCTTTTTGAGAAGATCGAACCGGACTCCGTTGACGCGATCTTTGTGAGTCATCCCCATCTCGATCACATTGGAGCGCTCCCCGTTCTCATGCGGCAACAAATAACGGCTGCCGTCGCCATGACAGCTCCCACCATGGAAAGCGGAGCCGCGCTGCTTCACAATTCCGTCAATGTGATGAAAGCACAAAAACGGGAACTCAATGAACCGGCCTACCCGCTCTACACCCATCGCAAAGTGGATGAGTTCGAACGGCTCTGGTTCACCCGCGAACCGGGCGAAGTGTTTTCTGTTGGCCACTCCGACCGCGTCGAGTGCGAGTTCTTTCCAGCCGGACACGTCCAGGGAGCGGTCGGGATTCAAATGGAGTGGAATGGCAAATCCGTTTTCTACACCGGGGATGTGCACTTCGAAGATCAGACTATGACCCGGGCCGCCGAATTTCCTGAAGGAAAGGTCGATACACTCATCATTGAAACGACACGCGGCGCTCACCCCCGTGACCCCGGATACACACGCGAAGCGGAAAAACGCCGCCTCGGTGAGGTCATCGCAGAAACGATCGCCGGAAACGGGGCCGTTCTCATTCCCGTCTTCGCCTTTGGTAAAACACAGGAACTGCTCTTCATGCTGCACGAGCTTCGCAACGAAGGCATCATTCCCCACACCCCTGTTCACATCGGTGGGCTCAGCACCCGAATGTCCCAAATCGCCGACCGGCACTGTGATCTCGAAACGCGCAACCATCGCCATTTTGAGCTGCTCGAAGATTTCGAGGACCTCGAAATTCTGCCCCGGGGACACCGCGAACCGGAATTTCACCGCGGTGAAATTTACGCGCTCTCCAGCGGCATGATGTCGGAACACACCGTTTCCCACCGTTTTGCGAGACGCGTCCTCGCGGAACCGGAACACGCCTTGCTCTTTGTCGGGTACGCGGACAGCGAAACTCCGGGAGGAAAGATTCTCGCTGCGGGTCAAGGTGGGCGCGTCCAGCTGAATTCTGACCAGGATCACGAAACCCCGATCAAATGCCGCGTCGAAAATTTCGATTTCAGCGGACACTCCCCCCGCGAGCAAATTGCCGATTACGCCGTCTCGAGAGATCCGGATACCGTGGTGCTGGTTCATGGCGATGAGCCGGCCCGGGCGTGGTTCCAGGAGGAGTTGCAAAGAAGGCTGCCGAACAGCCGTGTTTTGATCCCGCAACCCGGCGAGGTGGTGGATTTGTGAGAAACTTTTTCAGATGGGAACCGGTCGGCACCCGGCCGTCTCACACTTCCGCACACAACCCTGTTCCGTTCGCCACCCAACCCTGTTCACTCCCGGGGGGAACAGGGTTGAATTCTCCGTCCCCGCTTTTGTGATTGCCTCACTATTTCAACAAGAGCAAATGATTCGCTCTCTGCCTCAATCGAAAACCGGGAGCAGGCGCCTTTCCGGAACGCTTATTCGCCCACTTTCTTCTCCAGCGCCTTCACCCGCTTGATCAATCCCCCCAGCTGCTTGATCCACATGCTTTCCCTGCGGTTTTCCTTGAGCGGTCTTGCGGGATACCCAAAATAGGTCCCTCCTACTTCATCAATGGAGGCAATGACACCGGAACGCCCCCCACAGGTCACCTGATCTGCAATCGTGAGGTGCCCCGCAACCCCGGTCTGTGCCGCGAGAGTGACGTAGTTGCCAATACGCGTGCTACCGGAAATCCCGACCTGTGCCACAATGATGCAGTGCTTTCCGATGATGACGTTGTGCGCAATCTGAACCTGATTGTCGATCTTTGTTCCCTCACCAATGACAGTTTCCCCGAAGCGGGCCCGGTCAATCGTTGTTGACGCTCCGATTTCGACGTCGTTTTCGATCCGGACAATCCCGAGCTGGTCGATCTTCTTGTGGCGCCCTTCAACGAACTCAAAACCGAAGCCGTCCCCGCCAATCACAACACCTGCATGAACGATGACGCGGTCACCAAGAATACATCCCTCACGTATGGTGACATTGGGTCCAATTTCACAACCTTCACCGATCACAGCATCCTGCCCGACCACACTGCCCGGACCGATCCGGGTTCCATTTCCCACCTTCGCCCCCGCCAGAATCGTCGCATTCGGCATCACGCTGACCTCTTCCTCCACAAATTTCGCTGTAGGATCCACCCAGGCAGCTTCATGAATACCAGCCTCAAACGCTGGTGGCTCGACACCGAACCGCTTGATAATTTGATCAAACGCCAGAATGGGATTCTCCACCAGTACCAGTGCGGCGGAATCAGGGGCATCGACCTCTTCAACCGGCACCAACACGAGCCCTGCCCGTGTCTTTGCAAGCTGCTCAGCATATTTCGGATTACCAAAAAAACTAACGCACGCGGAATCCGCCTGGTCGAGGGCTGCGAAATTGGTAAGAGAAGCTCCCGGTTCACCACGAAGGAGCCTGCCCTCCACGAGTTCAACGATTTCACCAACAGTAGTTTTCATGCGATTCGGACACAAAAAAGCGACGGGGTTCTTCCCGCCGCTTGAGAGATTTTCAGATGAACAAAGGCAAATACGGTTCAGGAACCGGCGTTGAGTGCCGCTACCACCTCTTCAGTGAGATCGACGACGTTGCTCGACGTGTAGAGAATCGCTTTGTTTGCCTTGGGAAGGAATGATTTGTCGAAAACGAGGTCATGTCCCTGCGTTTCAACGATCGCATTTACGGCCTCCTTGATCTCGGTAACGAGAGTCGCCTCCATATCAGAGCGGGCCTGCATCACTTCGGACTGCGCTTTGCGCTGTGCATCAGCAATTTCCTTACCTTTGGCTGCCCGTTCCTGAGCGAGAGCCTGAAGCTCTTCCATCGCCTTCTTACGGGTGTCTTCTGCGAGAGTGGTGTCGCGAACCGTTTTGTCGAGCTCCGCCATCTTCGTCGTCATCTGCTGGTAGGCAGCCTGGCGTTCGTCGATATTTTTGCGCTTTTCGTCGGCCATCGCATTGATCTTTTCGACCTCTTTTTCAGTCTTGTGATACTGATTCAATGCATCCTGCATGTCGACGACAGCAATCTTGATCCCCTGGGCAGAGGCGTTGTTGCCGATTGAGCAAATAGCAAGTGCGGCGAGAGAAAGGAAGGTAGGCAGTGTGAATTTCATATTGGTGATGAAATGATAGCGTAGGAGATTTGTAGGGCGATGTGGCCGATCGCTCCGGTGGCCTCAGTTCAGACGGTAGAGACAGGCAGTTTCTTAGAATTTGTTCTTCGAAAATTCGGATTAGAACTGCGCACCCATCGTGAACTGGAAGCGCCCGTTTCCGTCATTAAACTGATCCGTCTGCAGAGGGAAAGCGTAGTCGAGGCGAACCGGGGCCGAACCGAGGATGAAAAGTCGAAGACCAACACCCCAGTCAGAGTTGAGGCCACCTCCGACGGATCCTACGGGACCGTCACTGACTTCACCCACATCGTAGAAGGTAGCGAAGCGGATCTTTTCCACCATGGGAATCGAAACTTCAGCCGTTCCGTTCCACGCAGTGCGTCCACCAAGAACCTCACCGCTGACAGGGTCGCGGGGACCTACATCACGGTAGTCAAATCCACGGAGATTGTTTGCTCCCCCCAGGAAATGGCGGGTGAAGAGGTGGTCACCGTCGGTGGAGTGATTGAAACGCCCACTGAGGCTGAAGATCACGTCATGCTTGGGAATATGGAAATACTGAGCCCCGCTAAGGGAAACAATCGTATCATCGACATCCCCGGCAAGTCCGGCAAATTCGAAACCGGCACTGACCTTGTGACCTTCACGGGGAAGGAAAACATTGTCGCGGGTATCACGTGTTACACCAAGTTCGACAGATACCTTGTCGAAGGTTCCGTCTTCTGCGAGGAAAGCAGGAGATGCATTGGGCTCAGCATCGATCTCGATGTTCTCGTAGCGAAGACCAAGCGTTCCGTAGGTAAACTCCCCGATCGCTTTTCTGAGGGAAACCGAACCACCAAAGTTGGTTTGATCATACTGATCGCTCAGGAAGAGAAGATCGCGATAAAAGGCCTCTGTTGTAAGCGCGAGGCGCTTACCCATGAACCAGGGCTCGGTGAAAGAGATGCTGAAGTCTTTCCGCTCACTACCTGCGCGAAGGCTCAGGCGGAAACGCTGTCCGGCACCAGTGAAGTCAGGCCAGTCAAAGAGATCAAAGTTTGTCTGAGTGATCTCCATGAAGCCGGTGAGGTTATCAATCGAACTGAAACCGGCTCCAAAGTTGATTGTCCCGGTTGGCTTCTCGACAACACGGACTAGGAGGTCTTTCTCGTCGATATAACTGGTGTCGAGCGGCATTACTTCAACACTGCTGAAGTAGTTCATGTTCTCGAGACGGCGCTTCGTAACCTTCGTGCGGTTCACATCAAAAGGCTGACCCGGCTCAAGCGGGAGCTCACGGCGAATCACGTGGTCCTTGGTCTTCTCGTTGCCCTCGATGTGAATTTTACCAATCTTGTAGGGGCGCCCTTCCTCAACATCCAGGACAACCCGGACACCGCCGTTACCGGCATCTTCGAGACGGGGATTCACACGGGCCTCGGCGTAACCAAGCGTCCCATATTCCTCTTCAATGAGTTCGATATCGGACTTGAGCTTGTTACCGGCAAAAACGTCGCCCGCCTTTGTCTTCAAATACGGCATGATTTGCTCCTGCATCGAGATGGCAGAAACCCCATTGATAGCCAGGCTGTCGACCATGTAGGTCTCGCCCTCATCAATCGTCATAACGACGTCGACATACTTCGCATCAGCACGCATGCGGGACACGTTGGTGACGCGGGCATTCAAATAACCATTGTCCCGGTAAAAATCCTCAATCGCGCGGACATCCTGAGCGAGCGTTTCCGCATCTGTCGAACCACCCTGACCAAGAATGGATTTCAACCCCTTCTCTTTCTGGGCCATTTGATCCTTCAGCTTTTCAGCCGTGAAGGCAGTGTTGCCAACAAACTCAACATTGCGAAGGACACCCTGCGTTCCCTCATTAATCGTGAAAAGAACGGTGGAATATCCTTCGGCACTGGGAGCACCAATCCGGTAGGTCACCGTCGCAGCAGAGAAACCTTTTTTCCGATACAGCTCCTGGATCTCGGCGCGAGCCGTTTCCAGTGCACCGTTGTCGATAGGACGATTTACGGAGAGATCGACCTTCTTACGCAACTTCGAGTCATCAATCAGAGTATTGCCGGAGAATTGAACACCACCATACAAGGCGCGGGTTTGAACTACCACAATCAGACGAACACCGCCGCTGACACTGTCGGAGAGAACACGAACATTTTCGACATCCCCGCTCTCGTAAAGGCTCTTCACGTCCGCATCCACCTGCGCGAGAGACAGTGGATCTCCCACTTTCGTGGACATTTGAGATCGAATCCGTTCGGGAGCCACCGTTTGGTTACCGACATACTGGATATCAATAGACTTGATCGTCTTTCCTTCCTGCGCGTCGGCAGAACCGGAAGCACCCAGTAGTAAAAGTGCCATTCCGAAGAGTGGAATGAGTCCTGATGATCGGCGTAAGAAGTTACGTCTCAAAAAATTCATGTTGCGGTGTTGTGTTCCGTTCTCCGGAGAGAAAATCGTGCGGTGTTGGTGGTCGTTTTAGAAACCCACTTAGATAAGAGCATACAGCCTCGGGTCAAGGCGGAATTTATGACATTCCACAACTAATCCAAGCGGTTTTCCACCCGAATAAAACCGAAAAAACGGCCTTCCGCAATTGCTTATCTAAGAAGAAAATGTGTCTCATCGAAAAATTTCGACAATTATAATTTTTAGGTTATCTTAAATATTGATAAATTCAAACTTTATTGTGGAGCGGCGCTGAACCCGTATTCTTACGGTCTTACGGGCGTTCCACATGCCCGATCCCGTGCCTGACGCCCTACAAGACGCCTTTGAAGACGAACCGACCCGCGAGTTCGAGAAAAGCCTTCGCCCCCCCGATTTCAGCGAGTTCCGGGGGCAGTCGAAAGTGAAAGAGCGTCTCATGCTCATGATCGAAGCAGCAAAACAGCGGGAAGACGCCCTCGATCACGTATTGCTTTGTGGCCCCCCGGGACTGGGGAAAACAACTCTGGCTCACATCCTTTGCCGCGCTTTCGGAACCGACATCCATATCACAAGCGGCCCCCAGATTGAAAAAGCGGGTGACCTGGCAGGAATTCTCACCAACGTCGGCCACGGTGATTTTCTTTTCATCGATGAGATCCACCGACTGCACCCGGCTATTGAGGAATATCTCTATCCGGCAATGGAGGATTTCAAACTCGACATCATCATCGACTCCGGCCCCAGCGCGCGCTCGATTTCGCTGAACCTTCCGAAGTTCACCCTGGTCGGTGCTACGACAAAGGCGGGAATGCTGACCCGCCCGCTTCTTTCCCGATTCGGGATCACAAACCGCCTCGACTACTACTCACCGGAAGAGCTTGTCTCGATCATCCAGCGATCCGCGTCTCTCCTCAACGTTCCCATCGACAATGACGGGGCACTCGAGATCGGGGCCAGAAGTCGTGGCACACCACGCATCGCAAACGGACTGCTACGCTGGGTGCGCGACTACGCACAGGTCCGGGCTGACAACTCCATCAACCAAAAGGTGGCAAGGGATGCGCTCGCGATGCTCGACATCGACGAGGACGGGCTTGACGAGATGGACATCCGCATTCTCGAAGCAATCGTCTACAAATACGGCGGCGGCCCGGTTGGAATCAATTCCATCGCTGTCGCTGTCGGGGAGGACGAAGCCACGATAAATGAAGTCTACGAACCCTACCTGATCCTGAAAGGGTTTCTCAAGAGAACGCCCCGCGGCCGGTCTGCCCTGCCCTCTGCCTATCACAAGCTAGGCATCGACCCGCCTGAGAAGGACACCAATTCCCAACCTGACCTGTTTTAAGCCATTCTCCGCAGCTTGAAATTTCCACCTCCACTCTGCTATGAGCGAATTCATCATCCAGATTGAACAGCTTTTCTCCGCGTTCTCTGATCCTGAATACCGTTACCTGCTTCTTGAGCCCTTCATTTTCTTCGGCATCCTGATCGGTGTCGGAATGTTGGTGACCGGCTTTTTCATGAAGGCCCCCAAGCTGCAAATGGCAGCTTTGATCGTAGTCGGTATCACCGCTTTCGCCCACGTTCCCTACAAAGAGGCGCGCCTCGCCGCGCAGCCACGAATGGAGCAGGTTTACAAAATCAGCTCTCCTGCCCGGGTTCGCAGTTTTAACGAAACAACAAAGGGCTGGGTTGCCACCTCATGGAAATTCCGACTTCTCATACTCGTCACCGGCGTTGCCATTCTCGTGGGCGTGAACCGGAACCGGTTTGGTACGGCACTCGGAGTGGCAACGGCCCTTCTCGGTCTTTTCGTGGCGAAAGATGCGATGTGGTTTCACTACCAGGATGCCATCGCCTACCATCCGAATCTGAAACAACATGTCGCACCGATAGACAAAAAAGCTCCGGCACCACAGCGCACCTCCCCTCCAGCCCCCGTGCAGCAGAAGCCTGTCGCACCAGCTTCGAGGGCGACACAGAATTATTCAACCCAGGCTCCTCAACCTGCAGTTTCGAGAATTGACCGCTCCCGGATCCCGCCCCCGCAGGTCCCGCTTGGACCGCAGAGAAGACCGGTGAGACCCCTCCGGTAACAGAAGCTTTCCGCTCTACCAGCCCAGATCGGCAGTGTATTCGTCAACCACTCTTCCGTCGACGTCGCAAAGCTGCATGACGACCTTTCCCGATACCCAGTCGATCCGGAGAAGCCCAAAATTGCGCCGCTGAAAATTCACCGGACTCACGCGATATCGATTCGGCTCCCCCTTCTGCCCTCCCCCCGCATTTGTGAGCCCGCTTGTCGTCATTTCATAGACCGGGAAACCGGGACTCTTTTCGTCATCGGCCGGAAGCCTCATCAGCTCGCCCATATGGCGGTCCCCGCTCACAAAAATAACTGGTCCTGTTTGTTCCGCGCGAAGAAGAGCCAGCAATCGTTCCCGCTCCAGCGGAAAATTTTCCCAGAGCTCCCAGTTGTGATCCACCGGTAAAAATTGAATGCTCGTCGTAATGATGCGCACATCGGCCGGCTCGCTTAACTCTTTCTCCAGCCACTCCCACTGCGCCTCCCCCAGCACGGTCGCATCGGGATCCCGATTCCTGTCATAAGGGCCGTTTGGGCCCCGTTTCGCAAGCGGAACCAACGGCCCGCGGAAATACCGGGTGTCGAGAAGTAGAATCTGGAGACGCTTTCCACCGTTCTCGTAGTATCGAACATCGTAGATTCCCGGTCGTTTCCGGGAAGCGGAATCAACAGGGGTTTGAAAAAACTCGTGAAACACCTGTTCGGCACCTTCCCGCATCGGGTATTCGGCACCGCCGTCATTCACCCCGTAATCGTGATCATCCCAAATCGCGAGGACAGGACAGCTTTCCCTCAGTTTGCGATACCCCTCGTGCTCCGCGAGCTGCGCGCATGCCGCCCGCATTTCGTCCATGTCCTCCGTATCGGCATAGACATTGTCTCCGAGAAAGAGAAACAGTTCCGGTGACTTTTCCAGAATCGCATCCCAAATCGGCTGACTTTTTTTCTGGTGAGCACAGGAGCCGAGAGCAATCACAGCAGGAGGCGCTTTTGCCGCCTTTGCGGAATCTTCGACTTCGTTTTGTTCGGCCCCGCAAAGTGCCGGCAACATCAGAGCAACCGCCGGTATTGCCCGGAAAAAAATCCAGTTCTCCTTTTTTGCACCCATCATGGAGTTGAACTACCTGTGAAGCGGGTAACAAGCAACCCGTTTCCGCCCCCGCTCCGAAACACCACATTCTTTTTTACGATGCCATACTCTGACTACCTCGAACTGCCACGAGAAATTCTTGCGGGAATAAAAGCTGAAAACGAAAACGCAGCGCCTCTCAAAATTTACAAGAAATATCTCAAGGAAGGGCTCGCCATCGTCAAACAGGCTCATCGCGACGGAGAAGGCGGACTGAAGGTCGCGAGAATACGATCCGCCGGTATGGACGTTCTGCTCGAGGATGTCTTTCAGCATTTCCTGAAAGAGACCTGCGCAGTAGAGAAAACAGGACAGAAGCACCCGCTCACTCTCGTGGCGAGTGGCGGCTACGGTCGCGGTGTTCTCAATCCGGGAAGCGACATCGACCTGCAGTTCCTCGTTCCGGGGTCCAGCCACAACCTCCCCGAATGCGTCATGGAAACAGTCAACCAGTTCTCCCTGCTGCTTTTCGATATCGGGCTGGATGTCAGTTATCCCGTACGATCGATCAAAGAGGCCTGCAAATTCGCCAACAAAGATCACCAGACAAAAACCACCCTGCTCGACGCACGTCTCATTTTCGGAGACAACGAGCTATTTGATGAATTTGAAGAAGCCTTTTTCGACACCTGCATCCGGGGCCATGAGAAAAGCTACCTGGCCGAACGAAGCAAAGACATCCGATCCCGCCACAAAAAGCACGGGAATACCATTCACCTCCAGGAACCGAATGTGAAAGAGGGATGCGGTGGACTTCGGGATTTTCACAATTTGATCTGGGTGCTCTGGGTCCTTCGTAAATCCCGGGACCTCAAAGCCCTTGTTACAGAGGGGCAGCTTTCCCAGATCGCATACGACGAAATCATGGAGGCGTCCAAGTTCCTCATGCGCGTCCGGAACGAACTTCACTATGCCCAGTCGGGTCGGACCGGTGACATCCTCACGCTACGCCTGCAGGGAATCGTTGCTACCAATCTGGAGTATCCCGGAAAGAATATGGTCCGCCGCAGTGAAAACTTCATGCGCGACTACTACCGCCACACCAAGGCGATGTTCCATCACAGCACCTCCCTGATGCAACGCTTCCGGCTCGAGGTTGCCGGAGATGACACCACTCGCATCCCGGTGTTCAACTTTCTGGCGCGCCAGTCCCGGGCGGGCGAAACCTTCGACGGTTTTTATACCAAAGGCGGGCTCATCTACCCGGAACACGACGATATTTTTAACGAAGATCCGAAACGACTGATGCGTTTCTTTCTCCACACCCAGCGGAGAAATCTGCGAACCAGTCCCGAGTCACGCCAGCTGTTCAAAGAGCACTGGCATCTTATCGACGGAAATTTTCGCCGGAACAAATCGAACCGTGAAACCTTTGAAGAAATTCTGCAGAATCGCGGCCAGGTCGCCCACATCCTCCGTCGCATGCACCGGAATGGCTTCCTCGAACGCTGGCTGCCGGAGTTCGGAAAATTGACCGACCTCGTGCAGCACGAATTTTTTCACCGCTACACGGCCGACGAACATACCCTGCGCTGCATCGACATTCTCGACAGCCTCACCCACGATGAAGACCCGAAGAAAGCGCGCTTTCGGAAGATTTTTCAGGAATTCGAAGATCCCGTTGCGATATACATCGCCCTCATCATGCACGATACCGGTCGCGCCGAGGAAGTCCGCCATCACGAGGACGCCAGTGCCATCCTTGCAGCAAAAGTCTGCAAACGGCTCCGCTACACCGGCGACCGACTGAGGCTCATCATGTTTCTGGTCGACCATCACCTCACCTTTTTTAAGACCGCGACAAAACTGGACATTTCTGATCCGGAGACGATTGCGAATTTTGCCGCCGCAGTGAAAAATCCAGTGTGGATGAACGCCCTCCATCTCTTCACTTACGTCGACTCCAACGGCACCAACGACGAAGCATGGACAGACTGGAAAGCATCTCTCATGAATCAACTCAGCCAGTCGACGGAAGCTTATTTCCGCGACCGGAAATCCTTTGAAGAGAAATTCAACCGCCCCCTCGAAGAAGCAAAAGCAAAGGTACTGGGAAAGCTTCCCTCGTCGTATGCCGAGGAAGTGGAAGCTCACTTCGCGGCGATGCCGGCACGATACTTTCGACACCGTGGAACGACGAGTATCGTTCGACATGTGAAGCAGTTTCACAAATTCTTCAAACTCGTCCACCGAACCACGAACGAGTCGCTTATTCCCCAGCTCACCTGGGAAGTACGACCGGACGAAGGATACAGCCTCCTGGAAGTAATCGGATGGAACCGCCACCAGCTGCTCGCGAAAGTGGCAGGAGCGCTCGCAGCCCGGAATCTGAATATTCTCTCGGCAGACTTTTTCACGCGTAGCGACGATCTCGTCCTCAACATTTTCCGGATCTGCACACCGACATTCAATCCCGTAACGTCCCCGAAAGAAATCGAGAGAATTCAAAAGCTCATCGACGAGGAATTCGGTGCCGATGTATGTCAGGTTGATTTCAATACACTGATTAGAAAGCGTTCCCGCCCGACAATTACTGCAGCTGAGCCGCCAAATTTCGACATTCCCCAGCGGGTTTTTCTCAGTAACAGCGAGGAGAACCTCTACACCGTTCTCGAAATCCAGGCCGAAGACCGGATCGGACTTCTCTACGATATTTTCACCGCCCTCAGCCAACTCAAAGCCGCCGTACTTAATGCCAGAATCAGCACGCAGGCAGGAGCTGCCATCGATCGCTTTCAGCTTCTCGATGCCCGCTCGGAGACGAAAATCACCGATCGGAAGAGACTCGAAGCGATTGAGAATGCGATCTCCGACTGCCTCGAGAAAAAAACCCCGGTGGAAGCCATTCTGTAAAAGAGCAGGCACAGTTTTTCATTGGCATCCAACAATTCGACAGTCTTCAATTCCTCACTCCAAGCTAGATTGAAGCTGTTATCTCACTCACCCAACCCTGTTCGCCCCCTTCGTGCCTTCCCTGCCCCAGCTTTCTCTCGCCCCGATGCAGGATGTTTCCGTCCTGGCCCTCTGGCGATGTCTCGAGCGACGGGGCGGACCGGATTTCTACGTGACAGAATACTTTCGGGTGCATCGCGACTCGCAGCCGGAGAAGAAAATTCTCCGCTCGATCCGGAAAATGTCAGATGCAAAACCTGTCATTGCGCAAATGATCGGCAACGATCCGGAACACCTCGTTCGGACCGCACAACTGATCCAGGACCAGTCTGACTGCGCCGGCATCGATGTCAATCTCGGCTGCCCGGCTCCGAAAGTCTGCGGCAAAGCGGCCGGCGGAGCGCTTCTCAAAAATCATGATCTCATCCGCGAAATTGCGCTGTCACTGCGACCTGTTGTAAACGGCTCCCTGACGTTGAAGACCCGCGTTGGATTCGAGACCGAAGGCGAAATGGAAGAATTACTCACGCTTTTCTCCAGCCTTCCCATCGACGGCCTCTCGATTCATGGACGAACCGTTCGCGAACGCTATCAGTCCGCCGTTCATGTCGATTGCATCGCCCGCGCTGTGGAGACACTCCCTTTCCCCGTCTCGGCTAACGGCAGTATCGTTTCCGTCAAAACGGCCCTGACAATGCAGCAACAAACCGGTGCTGCCGGACTCATGATCGGGCGCGGAGGCATCCGCAATCCGTGGCTTTTCTCCCGGATTCGCTCAGCGATGTCAGGCAGAGTGTCCCTCCAGCCTACCTTGAAAGATGTGCAGAACTACATTGAAGAACTGACTGAGGAAGTCGCCGCGGAAGGTGATTTTGCCGACGATACGCAGCTCGCGAACCGGATGAAAAAATTCGCGAACTACATCGCAATTGGCATCGCCGACGGCGAGCTTGTCCATCAGTTGCGACGCACCCGTCACATTGACGACTTTCTTCGCATCTCGCAGGCATATCTCGACAGCGACCAACCCTTTCCCGAAGAGCCGGAAGAGGATGGAAAGCTGTTCTGTGGAGCCGGAGAGTTGCTTGCAGGCGGAGCATAAATCCGCTACACAGGCGGCATGCGATCCCTTTTTTTGCTCCCACTTCTCTTTTCCTTTTCCTCAGGCTACGCGAAAGGCGGCGACGGCTCCGTTGAGATTTCCGGTGAGTTAAAAACCTGGCACGCCGTGTCCCTGACACTCTCCGGGCCGTTCGCAAAAGAGCGCGACACCTCGCCGAACCCGTTTACCGACTACGTTTTTTCGGTTCAATTCACTCACGAAGACGGTCTCCCCTCTTACACGGTGCCCGGTTATTTTGCTGCAGACGGAAATGCAGCGGAGTCAGGCGCTGAAGAGGGAAACTGCTGGCGCGCCCACCTTTCTCCCGACAAACCCGGCAAGTGGACCTGGAAGACAGATTTTCGAAAACGAGAAGGTAAAGGACTCGCGAAGCTGAACGAATTTTCGAAAAGCGGCACCTTCACCGTCTCTCCATCAGACAAAGAAGCGCCCGATTTCCGCGCGCGGGGTCGCCTCACCTACACAGGCGGACGCTATCTCCAGTTCGCCGGAGACAAAACGCACTTCCTCAAAGCCGGACCGGATGCACCGGAAACACTTCTCGCTTTCACCGACTTCGATGGCACTCGTGCCAACAACCCGAAGAAAGGCCCTCTGAAATCCTGGCAAAGCCACACTGGCGACTGGAACGAAGGCGACCCGATCTGGAAGGATGGAAAAGGAAAGGGGCTCATCGGTGCTCTCAATTACCTTTCCGATCAGGGCCTGAATGCCTTTTCTTTTCTCACCTACAACGCCGGCGGTGACGGGGACAACATCTGGCCATTCGTCGATCGCGATGAAAAAATGCACTATGACTGCTCGAAACTGGATCAGTGGAATATCGTCTTTTCCCATGCCACTGCGAAGGGGCTTCACCTCCATTTCAAAATGCAGGAAACTGAAATTGACGACAACCGGCGCGGACACAAAGAGGAAAAAATTGTCGAAGTTCCCACATCACTGGACGGGGGAAAGCTCGGCCCCGAGCGTAGACTTTACGTGCGCGAGCTGGTCGCCCGCTATGCCCATCACCTCGCCCTGAACTGGAATATCGGCGAAGAGAACACCCAGTCACCGGAGGAGGTTCGGGAAATGGCGGAACTGATCCGCGATCTTGACCCCTATGATCATCCCATCGTGATTCACACCTTTCCGGGACAGCAGGACAAGGTGTATTCGAAGTTGCTCGGTGATCAGTCAGTGCTCACTGGAGTCTCCCTGCAAAATCCGTGGGATCACGTCCACCAGCTCACGCTGAAATGGATTCGCGAGTCAGATAAAGCCGGAAGGCAGTGGGTCGTCGCCAATGACGAGCAGAACCCCGCCGGCCTCGGTGTGCCGCCCGATCCCGGATACCGGGGGCACGACGGATGGGCGAAACCCGACAGTAAGAGCAAAGCGCGTTACAACTGGACGGACATCCGACGGGATACGCTCTGGGGCAACCTGATGGCCGGAGGCGCCGGGGTGGAATACTACTTCGGCTACCAGCTCCCGCAAAACGACCTGATCTGCGAGGACTTTCGCAGCCGCGAAAAATCCTGGCAAGCCTGCCGCATCGCCCTCGAATTTTTTCAGGAAAACAAGATCCCGTTTTGGGATATGCAGTCAGCAGACGGACTCGTCGGAAATGCAGATGAGAAAAACGGACTTCCCTGGTGTCTCGCACAACCGGGCGAATGCTACGTTGTTTTCGTGCCTGCCGGTGTCAAAGAAGTCCGTCTCGACACGGCGAAAGAATCCGGGGTCTTTCCGGTCCGCCGTTTTTTCCCGGACACCGGAGAATGGCCGGAGGTGGACGAAGCGTTCACGACAACCATTTCGGGCGAAGCAACCACCCTCCCGACGCCCGAAGATCGGGATGTGGTGTTTTTGCTACGCAAGTGAATGGTCCCGATACAGCTCAGAAGAGACTGTCGTTCAGCAGCTTGTTCACGACATCGAAGTAGGCGGATGCAGCCCGGATGATAAGCGCGGCAACGAAAATCAGGATCGCCCAGTAAAACAACTTGGGAGCCCATTCCGCAACCCGGTCCATCGCATCAGCGGCGGACTCGGAGTAGAAACGGGACCACTCCGCCAACTCGAGGTCAAGCTGTCCGGATTCCTCCGCCGCTGCCATGCCGCGGGCGAAATCATTGGGAAAGGCATGAGGTGCGGAAAACAAGGCCGACGAAAGCGGGTCTCCATCGGCAACGATTTCCGCGCCGACGGCACTGGCCTGGCCGATGATACCGCTGCCGGATGCTTTTCCGGCTCCGCCGAGGGAATCGCTCATTTTTTTCCCGGCCAGAAGAAAAATTTCGAAAACTTTGGAAAAGCGCTCCATCGCGACTGCTTTTCGGGCCTTTCCGAACAGAGGCAGGGCGTTCAGCAGAGAATCTGCCGTTGCGGACCTTCGGGCCATTTTCACGAGAAGGGAAATCCCGATGATGAGACAGAGAATAATGAGGTAGGCGATCAGCATATTTCTCCCCGACTCCATAAACGCGGCCATGAAATCAGGTCGTTCGCGATCCGCATCGAGCGAAAGCCCGCTGAACGCCGTAACCGCCAGAGTCGAAACCGGTACGGCTAGGTGAACCAGAACAATGGGATAAGTCAGACCTTTGCGAATTTTCTGCCGGGTCCGGTGAATCCGCCGGAAATACTCGGCCAGATGCCCGAATCCCTTCTCCAGCATCCCGCCTTCCTCCGAAGCGGAAACCACCTCCACCTCCATCGGCGAGACAATTCCACGCGCGAGACTGAGAGAATCGCCGATCGAGCGACCTTGCTTCAGGCCTTTGAGAATGCTCTCGTAAAGTTTTCGCTCCGCCGCCCTGACGCGCGGCTGGCGAAGAAGCGAGTCACAGGCTTTCTCCATCCCCATTCCGGAACGCGCGTATTTTTCCAGATTCGAATACACGAGCCCTTTTGCTTTGACCGACAATCCTGCCATTTCTCAATGTGCCATCGCGAGTGGGGCTTGGGAATCTCCAATTGTACGAAATCCACTTATGCCACGTATCTTGACGAACCCCGAAAAATCCCGACTTTTACCCCATGAAATTGACTAAGACAGCATTCGGATCCTGGAGCGGCGGACGTTTTATGCACTTCGGCCAGAGGCTGGAAGAAGACCGCTGGATCGCCCTCGCAAGACAGGCCTACGACGAAGGAGTCCGCACGTTTCTGACCTCCGACGTTTACGGAATCGGGCAGGGCGACGAGATGCTGGGCAAAGCACTGGAAGGCATCGACCGCGACAGCTACTGCCTCGCGGCCATGATCGGTCACGATATCTATGACGGTCAGCGCCAGGGCGCTAAAGGCTATGCCCGCTTCACCAATCCGGAACTGCGCGGCCCCGACGGCTATGAAGAATATCTCGAACGCGCCACGAAGAAATGCGCGGAACGTTGCGGGACGGATCATTTCGACATCGTCATGCTGCACAATCCTGACTCCATCGGCTATTCCAGCCCGGACGTCTGGTCGGCAATGGCAAAACTTCGGGAAAAAGGTCTCGCCGGAGACACCGGAATCGCTCCCGGACCGGCAAACGGATTCGCTATCGACATGGCCTACTGCATCGAAAATTTCCACAGCGAGATCGACTCGGCAATGATCATCCTCAATCCGATGGAGCCCTGGCCGGGTCGCTACGTTCTTCCTATTGCGAACGAGTTTGAAGTCGACATTCTTGCCCGGGTTGTAGATTTCGGAGGCATTTTTCACGACGACGTGAAACCGGGACACTTTTTCAAAGACGGCGATCACCGCACCTACCGCCCCGAGGGATGGATCGATCACGGTTGCGAGAAGCTCGAAAAAATGCGCCCCATTGCGGAAAAGCACGGCCTCACCATGCTCCAACTCGCGTGCGTTTGGGACCTGAGCCAGGCTCCCGTCAAGTCAGTCGGGCCGACATTCATTCAGGAGGCTGGCGACGACGCCCGCCCCATCGAGGAGAAGATCAGCGAATTTGCCGCCCTCCCCGATGTGACCCTCTCACCGGATGAAATCGAAACCATCCGCGAAATCGGAAACAACGAGGGATGCATGGCACTCAAAGGTGCCAGCACCCGCAACGAGGGAGAACCTCAACCCGACCACTGGCCCATGCGGCCCGAGCTGCAGCCTCTCGCTGACAAGTGGGGCCTCAATCCCGCGTGGTAAGCTTCACCGCGCAGGAAAATGCACCTGTCTGCCAAATTCCTTGAGCCGTAGAATCAACTCAATCTCCAATCATCTTCTTCGCCATCCGATACCCTTCTGCATCTGCGTTTGTTCGAAGGTCACGGAAGAGGTTTCCGACTACCCCGCGCGAGCGTTTACAGAAATAGCGAACCGTTTCGATTAGATCATCGCGGTCGCCCTTGCCGCTCTCAATGAGATAACCGGCGTAGGACATCGAAGCTGTCATCGCGAACAACTCCGCTCCGATCTCGATGTAACGACCGAGAAGAACCTGCTTTTTCTCCAGCTTCGGCCCGTGCCGCAACATAGAGTGAAACAGCTTTCTCGCGAGTTTCCGGCTGAGCGCTTTCACTTTTCTCGCGTCGCCCCGGAATTCCGGGAGGACGTCTGACGAGCCGACCAGGCTGGGCATCCAGAGAACCGGATACCAGCGTCCATAGAACCAGGCCGAGCGCATTGCAGCTTTGGCGCGTTCCTTCAGCGGCAAAGTGCTGTTCAGAACCGGCCCACCCATTTTCAGATGCGGGTCGAGAGCTTCGCGGGCAATCAGCAAGCGCATGATTTCACTCGAACCCTCGAAAATGGTATTGATCCGGCTGTCGCGCAGGAAACGCTCGACCGGGACCGGATCATCACCGCGAGCAGCAAGAGAATCAGCCGTTTCATAGCCGCGTCCTCCCCGAATCTGCATCGTATCGTTGACGATCTCCCATCCTTTTTCGGTGCCCCACATTTTGGCGAATGCGGCCTCGATACGGATATCGGATTTCTTGTCGCGATCAACTAACAAAGACACATATTTCACCATCGCCTCGATGGCGAAGGTCTCCGCTTTCATCCTCGCGAGCTTCTGGGCAATCGCATCGTGACGACCGACCGGGGCGCCCCACTGAACGCGACGGCCGGCCCAGTTCGTGGACCATTCGAGGCAACGTTTCGCCATACCAACACAGGCAGCGGGCAGTGTGATCCGCCCCGTATTCAGCGTTGTCAGCGCGACCTTCAGACCCCGTCCCTCGTCGAGAACCAGGTTCTCTTTCGGAATGCGAACGTTTTCGAAAGTCACAACTCCATTGTAGAGCGCTTTCAGCCCCATAAAATGGCATCGGTGAGTGACTTCGACTCCGGGCGTATCCATTTCGACAATGAACGCACTGATCTTCGGCCGTTCCGGTTTTGAATCAGCCATACGGGCCATCACAATGATGACGCCGGCTTTGACACCGTTGGTGCACCAGAGTTTTTCCCCGTTGATGACGTATTCACCGGTCGCCTCGTCGAAAGTTGCGGTCGTTTCCATTTTCGCCGGATCCGATCCGACATTCGGCTCGGTCAGGGCAAAGGCGGAGATTTCTCCACCGGCACAGCGTGGCAGGAATTTTTTCTTCTGCTCCTCCGTTCCGAAAACAATGAGCGGCTGAGGAACTCCGATGGACTGATGCGCCGAGAGTAGCGCAGTCAGATTGCCACAATATTTCCCGAGAAGCATCGCAGCACGCGAGTAGTTTGTCTGCGACAGGCCCAGCCCGCCGTATTCACGGGGAATTTTGATACCGAATGCCCCCATCTTTGCGAGTCCTTCGATCACCTCATCGGGAATCTCTCCCGTGCGATCGATCTCGTCGGGATCGACGTGGTTTTCGAGAAAGGACTCGAGATCCCGGAGAAACGCATCCCCCTGATCCTCGTCCTCCACTGTCTGAGCCGGGAACGGAGTGATCGCGGAGAAAGACGGTCGCCCCAGAAACAGGGAACTGCCGAAACTTTCATCCGATCCTGCTTCCACACGGGCGGCTTCCGCCAGCTCGAGAGCCGCACGTTCCTCCGGCGACATTTTCGAAGTGTCGATCGTATTCGGGCTGTTATTCGTTTTGGAATCAAGGGTGGTTTTCATGAGATTGTCCTTTCTATGTTTTGACCGTTCAGGCGGTCCTTTCCGTATGGTAAAATCAGTCGTTTTTCGTAATGCCGCTCCAGGTGAGAGGCCCGCCCCGGAAAGGGGCAAATCCCGTTCCGAGAATCATGGCGAAGTCAATGTCGTCGGCGCATTTCGCGACTCCTTCATCCAGGCAGAGCCGGGCCTCCTTCGCCATCAGTCCGGCGAGATGATCTGAGAGTTCCGGTTTTGACATTGCCTCCGCAGGGTTCCCGCCCGGGTGACCCTTCACTGCGCGGCCGTCGTCATACCGGTAGAATCCATGGCCCGATTTGCGGCCGAGCCTGCCATCGCGAATATAATCACCCAGGCATTTGGGCAGCTCAAACCGGTCTCCGAAAGCTTCGCGCATCGTCGCGGCAACATGACCGGCGACATCAAGGCCAACTTCATCGATCAGCCGAACCGGCCCCATCGGCATTCCGAAGTCGAGCATTGCTTCATCAATGTATTCCGGAGCATACCCGTCATCGACAAGCCTTCCCGCTTCAATGAGGTAAGGCATGAGAATCCGGTTCACAAGAAATCCGGGAGAGTCCTTCACGACCACGGGGAGTTTTCCAATGGAACGAACGAAATTCAAACTCCGCTCCACGACCTCCGGTGAGGTGAAATCCGTCACGACAACTTCAACCAGTTTCATCCGGCTGACCGGATTGAAGAAGTGGAGTCCAATAATACGCTCCGGATGCGTAACTCCTTCCGCTTTTCCCAAATCAGAAATGGGAAGGGCCGAGGTGTTGGTTGCCAGAATCGTATCCGGCCGGGTCCTTTCGCACAGGTCCGCAAAAATCGTTTCTTTCACGGCGAGATCTTCCACTGCTGCCTCGATCACGAGATCACTTCGCTCCAACGAAACAGGTTCGGCTGAGGGGGAAATCAAATCCATTCGACTCCTCGCTTCGTGCGCACTGAAAATGCGGCGCTTTGTCGCTGCGGAAAACAACTTGCGAATGTTTTCCATTCCGGCAGCAACCCGGCCACGGTCGATGTCACGAAGCAATACCGGAATATTCCGGGAGGCCACCCACTGGGCTATCCCCGCCCCCATCACTCCCGCACCGATCACTGCGACACGCTCGATCGCAGGGAGATTTTCTTCGTCGACTGATTCAGAAAAGCGAAACCGTTTCGCATTTTCCTGAAGAAAGAAAAGCCGCATCAGGTTTTTCGCCTCCGGTGTATCCGCCAGACGAAGGACCGCCTCGCGCTCTCTGTTCAGGGAATCATCCACCGGTCCTGCCGCGCCTCTCGAAACGACTTCGATCGCCTCAAGCAATGCCGGGTAATTGCCCCGCGATTTCTTCAAGACCTTTCGTCTCACCACCCGGCTCACAAACGCAGAAACGATCCGGTTCGTCTTCCAGAAAGGCTTTTTCCGAAAGGGAGCCCCTTCTCGAAGGATCCGCATCCCGGACTCCAGCAAATGCTCGCGAGGGACCACCGCGTCAACAAAGCCCAGTTTTCCGGCATGCCCGGCACGATACAGTTTACCGGACAGGATGGCATCGAGCGCAGCCGGAACACCGACAAGCCGCGGAAGCCGTGTTGACCCTCCCCAGGCAGGGAGAATACCAAGCATGGTCTCGGGCAGCCCGATTCTGGTTGCCTTGTCCCGACTCGCGACCCGGGCATCACAGGCAAGGGCCAGCTCAAATCCGCCGCCCACACAGGCACCGTGAATGGCCGCAACTGTCGGCATGGGGAGATCCGCAATCCGAGAGAAGGCACTCTGCCCCTTTACCACAAGGTGCTCCAATCGCTCGCCGTTGATATTGGCGAGAGTCTTCAGGTCCGCCCCGGCAATGAAAATCGAATCACTACTGCTCGTAAACAACACGCCGTCCGGTTTCAAGCTCTCCAGAGCACTGACCGCAAGATGCAACTCGTCGAGAGTTGCCTCGTCGAGCACGTTAGCGGTTTTGTTAGAACTCCCGAATGTCACAACGGCGACGTTGTCATCGGTCAGTTCGAGATGGATTCTGCGAGTCCTCGCGCGGGACTTTGCGCCGGCGCGGGAATCTGCATTTGCTTTGTCTCTGAGGATTGTTTCGTTCATGTCTGGAGAGGGGTGGTAATGTTAGAATCGTTACAGGGCTTCAAGCCAGGCAGCACCTCCCTGTCCTCCGCCAATACAGAGGCTGACAAGGCCGCGCTTTTCGCGCCTGCGCTTCAGTTCATACAAAGTGGTCAAAATGAGTCGTGCTCCGGTCGCACCGACGGGGTGACCGAGAGCGATCGACCCGCCATTCGGATTGATGCGATCGTCAGGAATCGTGAGGCCGTCGAACCCTCTGGTTTTCAAGAGAGCCTCCACCGCGAGAACCTGAGCGGCAAAAGCCTCGTTGATCTCAACGACAGAAGCATCGTCCGGACGCAGCCCGGTTCGCTCATAGAGATCGCGAATTGCGTAGGCCGGACCGAGTCCCATTCTTTCGGGATCGCATCCGCTCCAGGCGTAATCGACGAGGCGTCCAAGAGGGGCGAGCCCCAGCTCCTCCGCTTTCGATTCTGTCATCACGAGAAGGGCCACGGCTCCGTCAGAAATCTGTGAGCTGTTGCCAGCAGTGACAGTCCCCGTTTTCCGGTCAAATACCGGACGAAGTTTGGCGAGAGCTTCGGGCGACTGCCCCTCCCGGATTCCGTTGTCGCGATCAACGAACTTTCCGCCCGGCAAATAGACGGGGCAGATTTCATCAGCCAAACGTTCGCGGGCCGTTTCTGCTTTTCTGTGAGAAGCGAGGGCAAACGTATCCTGCGCTTTTCGGGAAATGGAAAACTCGCGGGCGAGCAGTTCTGCTGTCTCTCCCATATTCAAACCGGAAGCCTGGTCAGTGAGACCCAGCTTGAGGCCGACTACGGGTGCGAAGTCAGCAGGGCGGAAGGACAGGGCCGCAGCCGCCCTGCCGCCCGCAGTTTTCTGCCGCGCGAACGCAGCAAACTTGGCAGCTGCAGCCGCTGAAAAGAGCATCGGTATGCGGGACATATTCTCGGTCCCGCCGACGATGAAAACTTCACCGCGCCCGGCCGCAACGCGCTCCGCCGCGACGGTAAGAGCCTCGAGACCGCTCGCACAGTTCCGGTGCACCGTCATCGCGGGAACCTCTTCGGGAATGCCTGCCCGCAACGCGATGACCCGGGCAATATTGGCCGCATCGGCTGGCTGGGAAACACAGCCGATCAGCGTTTCATCGATGAGTGAAGGGTCGATGCCCGTTCGGGTCAGAAGTGACTGAACCGCGACACGCCCCAGCTCTGTGGCATCAACATTGGCAAAGTCGCTACCCATTTTCAGAAAGGGCGTACGGACTCCGTCGATGATAACCAGAGAATCTTTTGTTATTGTTGTGTCAGGATTATTCATGGTGCGTTGTGTGGTGAGAAATTTTTGAAGGTGTGGAAACGTCTTCGCGATGGTCGACGACCTTTTCCTCCTTTAAGGCTTTGCCGACCCCGTGTTTCCTGCGGAGTTCACGCGCATCGTGAAACTCAATGCGGTTCGGTCGGATCTCCGTAGCTGAGGCAAAGCGGTCACTGATCGCTTCTTCGAGACTCGAATCAGACACGCGACCGGTCGGAGCGAGATGGACGACGATCTCATCACAATCGAGAGGGTCGTTGTTTCTTTTTCTCAGCTCGATTTGCCAGGTCCCGACTCCGTCGAGATCGTCGAGAATGTGTTCGAGGTCGTTGAAATTGATCAGCGTTCCCTTCACTTTCCCGATATTCATTCGACGCACATCACTGACGCGGGAAATTCGACCAACGAGACGCGGAACGGTGCGACCGCAGGCCGGGCAGGGCTCGTGAACGAGTCCGCCGGATATCAAGTCGCCGGTTCGATAACGCAGGACGACGCTGCCGCGGCTGTCGAGCGGAGTGTAAACTATCTCGCCCGGTTCACCTTCGCCGAGAACAGTTCCTGTTTCGGGATCGATCACTTCAACGATTCCGAGGTCGGGATACAGGTGGTAACCCGGAGAATGCCCCTCACGATCGGGGCATTCCGGCCAGGCCATTTTTGCCTCGGTCAAACCGTAGGTGGCCATGACGTCAACAGACCCGGAACCCAACTCCGCGCAGAGCGCCTTTAGCTTTCTTCGCAGGCCCTCGGGAACTTTTTCCCCTCCGAGAACGATACGAACAATATTCGGGCAATCGATGCCTTCCTCTGCTGCCACTTGCAAAACGTGGTAGATGAAGGTCGGCATACCGATCAGGGCGTCGGGTTTGATCTTGTCTAACAAACGCACATTCCCGTCTGTTCCCATCACCTTCCCCCCGCCAGTCGACAGGTTGAACGTGTTGTATCCAAGACCGGCGTAGTGCGCCTGCCAGAAAGCAAGATGGGGAGCAAAGGGAAAGAGATTGAGGTGACGAAAGTCGGGGCGGGAATCACAGATCTCCATGAGTCGACGCCCTGTCGTCGCAAGATGATCGAGGTCGCGCTGCGTGTAGAGAAACGGAACCGGTTCCGCAGAACGTCCCGTCGTACTCGTCATGAGAACCGGACGATACTCAAGTTCGAATCCGGCCTTCACCGCCGCCTTCCCCCGCAGTAAAGCTCTGCCAATCGTAGACGGGCGACGTGAGAGAACCTTCTCATCAGGCACGAGAACGAAGTCCCGTGTCCTCGGAGTGCCGTCGGATTCCGATATGAGACTGCTTTTGGAGGAAAAGGGGATTTTCGCGAGATCCCCGATCGAGCGGATGCTGTCCGGATCGATGCCTTCTTCGCGAAACAACCCGCCGTAGTAGGCGGAGAACGGAACGACGTGATCCCGCAAATAGCGACGCAGTTTCTCCCCCTGACGAAAGCGTGTTTCCTCAGGACTCATCGTATCCCAGTGGCTGGAAAGAGGTTTCGTTTTCATACACGTGTCAGGGTTTCAGGTTTCGTATCAGCAGTTTTGCCAGCCCGATCAATGAGCTGAAAGATTTCCGGAAGCGCGGCTTCAGCTGCCTCGCGCCCGACTTTGATGTAGTGGGCGTAGTTGTGGTAGTCGTGCCACCGGCTGTTCCGGCTGATCGCGGAGACAAGCACCTCGGCCTCCCGGGCACTGCGCCCGACCAGCCTCATCTGCGATCCCATTGCAGATGCGCGAAGGATGTCGAGCAGGTTGCCGTGAGCAAAATAGTTGAGATGGCGATTCGCGGCACGCAGCCCCTTCCTCCACCGACTTCCTCCCGGTCGCTTCTTTTTCGCGCTGCGCAACGACCCGATTGGTGGAAGAACATTTACGGCGATCACCCCGTCGAGATCCCAGGCCTTCCGCGCGAGGCGGACAGGAAGGGGATCGCATACGCCGCCGTCAATGTACTCAATACCATCCCGCACCACCGGAACGACGATCCCGGGAACGGCAAGGCTGGCGAGAATGGCCGACGAGACATTACCTTCGTCGAGGACTGCACGCTCCAGCGTTTCAAACTCCGTCGCGACAGCGAGAAAAGGCATCTCCAGTTCGGAAAAGGTTTTTCCCTCGAGCGTTTTTTCGAGGCGCTCGTGAATCGCACGCCCGCGCAGGAAGCCCCGGCGGGGCGGAAAAACAGGATCAACCAGGCTCCAGAGATCCCGCTTGGAAACCATTTCCGCCGCGAGAGCCTCCAGCTCTGCACCGGAGTTTCCGGCAGCCCATAAACCTCCCACGTAGGCACCCATGCTGGTGCCGGCGACGGCAGCGACTGGAATATTGTTTTCCTCGAGGACCTGAATCACACCGATGTGTGCGAGGCCCTTCGCACCCCCCGACGAAAGGGCGAGCCCGATCCGGGGAGTGCCGGAAAACTCCTCTGTCTCTGTATGATTCGAGAACAGGGAATCAAGAATATGCAAAAAGGCTGCCATGATGTGAGTCGCTGTTGACGGCGACGGGCAGCCTTTTTCAGGTCGATCTTGTCCTCAGTGGTTCCGCTGTAAGGAAGCGGCCTTTCGGGATGGAGGCTTTGGTTAAGTGTCTCTGTCTCGTTTTATTCTGGGACCTCGACTACGATGCGGGCGGCACATCGCCGAGGTTAGTCTGTTTTTTCTAACGTTCGGGTTTTGAGTTAAACTTCCGCGCCTCCCGGAGAGGCGCTGTTATAATGATAGACACGCAACTCTGAAATTCGTTCAACGAAAAAGGAACAAATATTGCTAAATCTGAAACATGACAGAGTTGAGTCAAAGACCTGACAGGGTGAGGTGCCCGACGCAACAGGGTAGCCTTCGGGCTACACCAGTATCTCCTTCATCACATGTCCATGCACATCGGTCAGGCGCATGTCCCGTCCGCTGAACCGGAAGGTGCTCTGAGTGTGCTCCACGCCAAGAAGATGAAGCATGGTCGCGTGGAGGTCGTGAATTTCGTAGCGGTCCTGAACCGCTTTGTATCCGAAATCATCGGTCGCGCCGACCGACGCCCCGCCTTTCACACCACCACCAGCCATCCAGACGGTGAACCCGAAAGGATTGTGATCCCGTCCGTCATTCCCTTGCGCGAACGGCGTGCGCCCGAACTCTCCCGCCCAGACGATAAGGGTGGAATCGAGCAGACCGAGACGGCGCAGATCGGTGATCAATCCAGCGATCGGTTGATCGACTGTTTTGCAGTTCTTACCATGGCCATCCACTAATTTGCCGTGCTGATCCCAGCGATCGCCGTTTCCGCCCGGACAGGTCAGCTCAATGAAGCGAACCCCGCGCTCGACAAGCCGTCGCGCGAGAAGGCACTGCAACCCGAATGTCTTTGTATTCTGAAAATCTGAATCGAGACCGTAGAGCTTTTTGACCACGTCGGATTCGCCGCGCAGATCCATGAGATCCGGAACCGAGGTCTGCATGCGGTAGGCCGTTTCGTAATTCTGAATTGCCGCTTCGACCTGCGGATCAGGATAGCCTTTCGTCAGAGCGCTTCGGTCCAGGTCGCTGAGCAGATCAAGTTTCCTCCGTTGCGATTCTGCATCTTTTTCCCCGGGTTTGATATTCGCAATCGGCTGATCTTTGGGTAGAAATACGGATCCCTGATAGGCTGCCGGCAGGAACCCGGATCCGAAACAGTCAAGCCCTCCCGGAGGAATGAGTCCCCCGTTCAGAACAACAAAGCCGGGGAGGTTCTCATTCTCCGATCCCAGACCGTAGCCGAACCAGGCTCCCATACTGGGGCGCCCCTGAAACGGACTTCCAGTGTGGAGAAAGTAGTTCGCGAAGGTGTGTTCGGAGAACTTCGACGTCATCGATTTCACAAATGCGATCTCATCGATGACTTCTTTTTTTGCGAGATGAGGAAACAACTCGCTGACCCAGGCACCGCTCTCTCCGCGTTGCTTGAAGTCCCATTGCGCCTGCAATACCTTTCCAACATTGTCGAACTGGGTGGGCGCGAGCTTCCCGATCACCTCGCCCGGATCACGACCGTTATACTTTTTCAGCATCGGCTTGTAGTCGAAGGTATCGACATGCGATGGACCGCCGTCCATGTAGAGAAAAATCACGTTTCTCGCCTTCGGGGCAAAATGGGGAGTTTTCGGCGCGAGCGGATTGGTGACCGTGGCACGGGATTGATCCGAAAGAAGAGCCTGAAGGGCAACCCCGCCAAATCCCATCGCACCTTTCGCGAGAAGGTCACGACGGGAAAGAGGTGATTTTTGAAAGCGTCGGCAGTGCATAAGGTTCAGATTCGGGGATTCACGGGATAAAGATAAACTCCTTCATGTTGAGAACGACGTGGGCGAGGCTCGACCAGGTCTCTTCCTGATTCCCGGATGACTCGGCAGAAAGGTAGGACTCAATTCTGTTTCGCTCGTTCAAATCCGGTTTTCGTCCGAGCGCTTCCAGAAACATCGCGTCGATCCTTTCCGCATCGGTAGAATACTCTTCGACGATGCGTCTTCCCCAGAGTTTGCTCTGCTCAAGAACAAAAGGATCGTTCATCAAAACGAGCGCCTGGGCCGGCACGTTGGAAACGCTGCGCTTGCCCTTCGGGCCGAAGGGACTCGGCACGTCAAAGGTGAGCATAAAGGGAGACAGAAAATTCCGGTACACCGCTCCATAGATACTGCGTCGCCCCCCTCCGTCGAGCGGACCACTCTTTTTACCGCCCCGGCCGGTCATGAATTCAGTCCGGTGTGTCGGAACAGATGCTCCGAACAGTTGTGGGTCCAACCTCCCTGACACAGCCAGAATCGAATCACGAACCGCCTCTCCGGTCAGCCTTTTCACCCGCATGCGGTGGAGCAGCTCGTTTGCCGGATCGATCTCCGCAAGCATTCCGGACGAGAGATCGGGATGCGGTTTTGAGGACTGCCCGTAGGTGGACGAAAGGACCAGCTCACGGATCAATCGCTTCATCGACCAGTCTTTGTTCGTCACGAAATCCTCCGCCAGGTAATCGAGCAATTCGGGATGGGAGGGGAGCCTCCCCATCGGACCGAAGTCATCCACCGTCGGGACGATGCCCTGCCCGAAGAGATGATGCCAGATGCGGTTTACCAGGACTCGCGCGGTGAGCGGATTGTCAGCAGCTGCGACGTGATCAGCGAGGGCGAGGCGATCACCGGTCGCTCCTCCCAGCGCTTCGAGAAAGCGGGCGGGCACTTCATCGCCAAGGCTGCGATGGCTTCCGCGGACGTATACGTTGGCCGCTTCCGGTGAACCTTCGGCCATCGCTACAGCGTAGCGCGGTGCCGGCAGCCGGTTTGCGATACCTTCGCCTTCCTTGATGAGGGCCGGAACGGGCGCGGGAAGATTCTGATTCACAGGTTTCGCTCGCGCCTCCGGAACTGCCGGCGGTTTCGGGTGGGTGGAAAAACGAATCTCGTCGACAAGAATCTCCCCGTTTTCTGGATCGATAAACTCCAGGTACGCTTTGTGACCTCGATATTTATTCAGGTTTCCGCTCAGACTCTTCCAGACAAACCCGCCTTTCGTATCGAGATTATTGTGCAAGGTGCCCTTGAATAGCAGAGCACTGAAACGGGCCATCTGGTAGTTGTCGATGATAAGCCTGATATGGGATTTTTCTGACTTCGTCAGGATATGAATAAAATCAGTTTCAATCGTGAAGGTTGGCGAACGCAGAATCCCGACCTGCTTTTTGCCGAGCAAGCCGCTGTCGACGACGCCCGGCTGAGCAACAGGCGCCTTGCTCTGAAACCGAACCCCGCCACCACTTCCCGCTGAAAAAGCTTCGCCCGTTGTGCTCCAGCCTTCCGGGAGAGTTCCGCCCTCAAAGTCTTCGAAAATCGTTTCGTCTTCTCGAAGCGGCGCTGAGACCTGCGCTTTTTGGACGGGTAGTTTGAAAAGTGCATCGGCGTCCCTCTTCTTTGCAATCAGGTCAGCAGCGGTTTTTTCTCTGACCCGATTCTCGTCGATCACAACCTCCTGTCGCGCACTGGCATGGAGATAGGCGGTCATGGCGTAGTAGTCCTTCGTCGAAATCGCGTCAAATTTGTGATCGTGGCAGCGGGCGCAGGACACGGTTAGACCGAGAAAGGATTTCCCGAAAACATCGATCTGGTTGTCCATGATGTCGGCTTCGTTCGCGAGAACATCGGTAGGGGCGTGAGTGGCTTCGTGGAAATACCAGAAGCCGGTTCCCAGAATCGACTCGTTGAACCCTTTCTCCGGATTTCGCCTCGGCTCGGGAAGCAGGTCTCCGGCAATGTGCTCTTTCACAAACTGGTCGTAGGGCACATCATTGTTGAAAGCGCGAATCAGGTAATCGCGATACTCAGTGGCACCGGCAATCGGATAATCAAATTCGTGACCGTAGGTCTCCGCATACCGGACCAGATCCATCCAGTGCCGCGCCCATTTCTCGCCGAAGTGCGGAGAATCGAGTAGGCGGTCGACCGCATTTTCTTTTGCCTGCGGCGATTGATCGGAAAGAAATTCGCCCCATTGCTCCCGGGTAGGAGGCAGCCCGACAAGGTCGAAGTGAACCCGGCGAAACCAGATGGAACGATCTGCTTCTTCGGCGGGTCGCAATCCTTTTTCCTCCAGCTTCGCGAGGACGAATTGATCAACCGGACTCTTCGTCCAGTCGGGATTCTTGACTGCGGGCGGCTCACTATTTGAAAAATCCCGCCAACTCCAGTGCTCTTCGAATCTCTTCTTTAGATCAAACGCTTCCTCGCCGCCGCTCCCTTCCCGCTGCGGAACGGGTTCATCCGGCCAGGCAGCGCCTTCGTCGATCCACTTGGCGAAATCAGCGACGATCTCCGCACTCAATTTCTCCTTGGGCGGCATCTGGAGATCCTCGTTTCCATACCGGATCGATTCGATGAGCAAACTCTTCTCCGCATCGCCGGGAACAATCGCCGCTCCGGTTTCACCTCCTGTCAACATATGCTCCCGATGATCGAGAAGGAGGCTGCCTTTGAGTTTCTCTGACTCTGTCGAATGACACTTATAACATTTTTCCGCGAGGACGGGTCGAACCTTCTTTTCAAAAAACTCCACATCCCCCGCACGCAACAAGACAGCCGTTCCCGGCAGGAGAAACCAAGTCAGAATGAGAGCATGGAGGAGACGCATCATTTTCAGGAAAGTATACGAAACTACCCCGCTTTCCGTCCATACCACAAATCAGATCAGGACACATACTGATACGATATTCACTTTTATCCGGGATTATATCGGGATATATTGCAAAAATCGGAATACTTCACGTAATCTCGCCATGGCTCTCCCACAGCTCGAATTTATCCCCACCGGGGAAACGCAGGCACTCGTTTTCAAAATCGACCGCGATATCTGGCCGGTCTATCACTACCACCCCGAGTTTGATATCCTACTTTCCCTGAAAGAGCACCGCGGCGAATTCATCTCAGGTGACCACGTCGGCAGCCTGCGAAAAGGCACTCTCATCATGAATGGTCCGAACATTCCGCATGCCGTACATTCCGGCATTCCGGATGAGAATGATTCGTCCCGCCCCTCCCTCGCTGTCGTGCAGTTCTCCCGGAAATCGCTGGGGGAAGACATGCTCCGAAAAACGGAAATGAAAGCGGTGCGGGACTTTCTCGATCAGGCAAAATTCGGGTTCGAGTTTCATGGGGAAGCCGCAGAAAAAGCAGCCGACCTGATTCTCGCGATGGAACCGATGAATGACTTTGAACGTTTTCTGCAACTGTTGCGTCTGCTCGATTTCCTCGCCACAACGACAGAGAAAACGTCCCTGGCCAGTCCCGCCTTTTCCCCGTCTTTGAAAGACCGTGACATTTCGAGGCTCGACGAAGTGCTCCATTTTCTCCGGGAAAACAAAGTCCGGCAGGTGACGCTGGATGAAGCCGCCCATGTCGCTAAAATGAGCCCGAAATCATTCTGCCGATTCTTCAAAACCAACACTGGGAAAACGCTCATCGAATATCTTCACGAGCTGCGGATTGGCGAAGCCTGCCGTCTCCTCCTCGAAACAGATCTGTCGATCAGCGAGATCGCATTCGACTGCGGATTCCAGAATCTCTCGAACTTCAACCGCCGCTTCCGCCACCTCAAGGAAACCACTCCACGCGAATTTCGCCGGCGATTCCGCATCGATCCGAAAAGACAGGCGGAACCGTTGCCCGTTTCGGTGGGGTAGCGATCGGGAGTTTGGCGGAACCTACCTCATCAACCGCCGCGTCAGATAGACGTATTCCAGAGCAGTTCGTTTCGCGCGCTCAACCTGATTCGCAGCTGCGGAATGGCCGCCGTCGATATTTTCGTAGTAGAAAAACGGCTTGTCAGCTTCCTCGAAAAGTTTCGCCATTTTGCGGGCGTGGGCGGGATGGACACGATCGTCTTTCGTCGATGTGACGAAGAAAGGAACGGGGTATTCCTTCTCCGCATCGAAGTTGTGATAGGGAGAAATTTTCTCGAGAAACGCCCTTTCCTCCGGGACCTCCGGAGAGCCGTATTCATCGACCCAGGATGCTCCCGCGAGCAGCGTGTGGTATCGAAGCATGTCGAGAAGCGGAACCTGCACAACGACCGCATTCCAGAGGTCGGGACGCTGATTCAGCATCACCCCCATGAGAAGCCCCCCGTTCGACCCACCCATGATCCCGAGTTTCTGTGGTGATGTCAGTCCGGAATCAACCACCGCTTCGCCAACGGCGATAAAGTCATCGTAAACCCGCTGCCGGTTCGTCTTCAGTCCCGCCTGGTGCCAGGCCGGACCAAACTCCCCGCCGCCGCGAATGTTCGCGAGCACATAAGCCCCGCCGTTCTCGAGCCAGAGTTTCCCGATCGTACCACTGTATCCCGGTCGCATCGAAATTTGAAATCCGCCGTAGCTGTAAAGGAGAGTTGGAGTGGTGCCGTCGAATTCGACATCCTCCCGGTGAACCACGAAGTAAGGAATCCGCGTGCCGTCTTTGGAATCGGTAAACTGCTGCTTCACGACGAGACCCTCCGCGTCGAATTTTGGAGGGAGGCTCTTGAGCGTATTCATTT
>JAKSBG010000052.1 GCA_022361255.1 Verrucomicrobiales bacterium | reverse complement strand
GCCGGGCATGCTGGAGGGAAAAAGATTTCAGGCGTGGTTTCGCTTTGATGAGGAAGAAATGCTAACGCGGGAAGTGCAGTTCTTCGAGTAAACGCCTTATGGGTGATCCACGGAGAGGTGGACGAGACAGTACGGTGAGGAGGGGGAAAGCGAAGTTAAGGCGGGGAATATTCTTTGCTTGCCTGATTATTAAAATACCATAAATTATGAAAATTATACAATCAGGATGGCTCGTTTTCTCATCTACTTCTTCTTTACCCTTTCCGGCGCTGTGGCTCTCATTTACGAGGCACTCTGGTCGCGCTATCTGAAGCTTTTTCTCGGGCATTCATCCTACGGACAGATCGTTACCCTGATGATGTTCATGGGCGGGATCGGTCTCGGCTCCTTTCTGGCGGCGCGTTACCTCAAAAAGATTGAGCACCCGTTTCTAATGTATGCCCGGATTGAACTGGTCGCAGCAGTGTTCGGTTTTGGATTCCATTTCGCCTACGAGGCAATGACGAACTGGTTCTTCGGGGCTGCTGCAGGGATCCAGGAGGTCGGCCCGTGGCTGGCAAATGTCGTGCAGATCGGAATCTGCGTGTTGCTGACCCTGCCGTTTGCCACTCTACTCGGAGCGACTTTTCCGTTGCTGGCAGCGGGAATGATTCGCTTGTTTCCGGATGGGGGAAAACGCTCGCTGCCCCTGCTCTATTTCGCCAATTCGCTTGGCGGCGCCACCGGGATTCTCGTGTGTTCCTATTTCCTGATCTCTGCGTTCGGAACCATCGGGGCTTTGCAAATCGCCTCCCTCGGGAACGTCGTCGTCGCAATTGGATTCTTTGCGCTGCACAAGGTGTATCAAAACCGCAGTATCGAAAAACCGGATATTGCCCCTGAAGAGAGCGCTTCGCAACGCGCAGAAAACAAAACTCTGCAGCCGGAATCGTCACGGGTTGGGCTATGGCTCGCTGTTGCCGCAGGAACCGGACTGGCGTCGTTTATCTACGAAGTAGGATGGATTCGCTTGCTGAGCCTGATTCTGGGGTCATCCACTCACTCTTTTGATGCAATGATTTCCGCGTTTATTCTCGGACTCGCGTTCGGCGGGCTTTTCGTCAGGAGATTGCTGGACCGGGTGACCGGAAACCTCGCTCCGGTGCTGGGCACCATCCAGGTTCTCATGGGAGTATTTGCTGCTCTGAGTCTATATCTCTACCAGCCCTTCTTTGAAGCGGTTAAAGCATCGCATGGATTGTTCGCAAAGACGGAGGCGGCTTTTCCCCTTCATGCCGCATTCAAATATCTTCTCTGTCTGGGACTGATGTTTCCTGCTGCGTTCTGTGCGGGAATGACCTTGCCATTGATCACCTGGCGTCTTGTCAAAGTGACGGGAAAAGAATCGTATACCGGCCTGGTCTACGGTTGGAATACGGTGGGCTCCATCATCGGCGCGGCACTCGCCGGATTGTTTCTCATGCCGACTCTTCAGCTGAAATGGACGATTTTTTCCGGCGCAGCTCTGGATGTCGCTCTCGGTCTGGCTCTACTATTCTTCGGTGTCAAAGCGTGGTCCGAAACACGTGAGAAAAGAGACTGGTCAGGAAAAATTCCGGCTCTTCGCATAGGTGCGGTTGCTTTGGTGGCTGCCGCTCTTCTTCCGGCTTTCTGGACTGGCTTTGATCCGTCCGTGATCTGCAGTGGAAACTTCCGGTTCGGGAAGGGTGGAAAAAGTGAGATTGTGGAGGTCCGGCACGGGAAGACAGCCACGATTTCTGTCGAGCGCTACGGCACCAATATGTGCATCGCGACCAACGGAAAGTCCGACGGGGCAATCTGGATGGGCGAGGGCGACTCCTTTCCCTGGAAGGAACTCAGCGATGAGGGAACGGTCGCCATGCTGGCCGGTCTGCCGATGCTGACAAGAGACGGTGATTACGATGCCGCCCTGATCGGGATGGGGACCGGCATGACGGGCCACTACCTTCTTTCCGATTCTCGATTGCAATCGCTCGATCTCATCGAAATCGAAGATGCCGTCGTGGATCTGGCAAAGCATTTCCGTCCCAGAAACGAAAGACTCTGGACTGACGAAAGGCTCAACATCGTTGTCGACGACGCTAAGCGGCATTTCTATGCCAATCGCAAACAATACGATGTCATCATATCAGAGCCGTCCAACCCGTGGGTGTCCGGCGTTTCAGGTCTTTTTACCAAAGAATTTTATGAGCATGTCAGGCATTTCATCAAGCCGGGTGGAGTTCTGGTTCAGTGGGTTCACGGTTATGAGTTTCGCGACGATCTGCTCGTATCCATTTTTTCGGCACTGGATACTTTTGAGCACTTCGAAGTCTACCGGGTTCCGGAAAATGCCGGCGATTTCATTGTTGTGGCCGGTGACGGGGACATTTCCTTTATTGCTCCGGAGCAGCTGGAGAAAGTCAGCGATTTTGATGATGATCTCGCCATGCTTGGCACGGAGATCTCTCAATTCGGTCCGGGGAATTTCCTCGCGTCTGAACACACACTGCGCCCCAACCTTGACGAATTCCGGTCTTTGACCAACTCAGACTATTTTCCCTATGTAGAGCAACATGCGGAGACCGCATTCTTTACTTCCAGTCAGGTTCATCTTCCCGGGGCGCTAAACGATGCCTTTCACAGCTGGCAGGATCTGGCGGAGCCGGAGCGAGCCCGTGAAATGCGACAGTTGCGCGCGCGACTCCACGTGGAACGGAACGGCATTGAACCGGAGGAGAAAAACGACACGAGAAAGCGCCTTGAAGGACTTCTCGCTGCCCCCGGACCTGATGCGGACTGGTATCACATCGAACAGCTTCTCCTCACTGCGACGGTAAAAACGTCGGGCACGGAACTCTGGCTGAACGAACCTTTCGTGGCGGAAATGAGAGAGGTAATCGATTCAGGAGTGGTGCCGGAAGAATATGCCTCCCGGTTTCAACTGATGGAAGGCCTTGCGAGGGACGATATGGAAGGGGTCGAAGAGCTTCTTCCAAAGGTAGTAAAGAGTGCCGCCGCAGAAGTTCTTCAGGAACCATACTGGATGCGGACACTGCTCTCCATCGCGCTTCGCGTCGAAGATTTTGAAACCGTCGATTTTCTGATGCGTGAAAGCGTCGGAAAATGCGGCCGGCTTTGTGCAGATGAGCGAACTCTGCTGCAGGGGTTCGTCCGTAGCGGTAGGCAGGACCGGGCGAATGCGAAGTCAGAACTCGCAGCAAAAGAATAGCATCGCGGCTCTCAGCACTTGGCTGTCTTTTTCTTCTTTCCGATCCGGTTCATGGATTGCACCTTGCGGAGATAGTCCGGAGCAAAGGGAGTCTGACACGAGGTTTCCCCGTGATCGACGAAAACCTCTCCAACCGTTTCGGCGATCGAAAGGGCCTCATCGAACAGTTCCGCGATGCCGCTTCCGGCAGCGATGATAAACCCGTTCATCGCATAGCGGGTGTCATTCGGTGCCTTGTGGATCTCTCTTTTCACCCGGCGAAGAAGTTGCCGCCATTTCGGTAGTTCGAGCTCGTCATCCGGACGAACCATGGCGATGGAGGAGAGCGTGCTCCAGCCGATCGCAGAGAGGTTGTCTTTCGGGGAATCGATCCACTCCAGAGCGAGGTCCCATCCGCGGGAGCTGCCGGTAGCGACCCAGGGGACGGTAGATCCGCTGAGTGATCCGCCGTAGGCCTGCCTCGCCCATTTTCGCAGCTGCGCCTTTGTCATTTTCTCATCATCGGTAATGAGGCAGGCGAGATACATGGCATCGTAGTTTCCCGTGTCATACAAATCGAGTGCGAGCTGATGATCGACTCCGATTCGTTTCTGGATTTTCTTCAAATCACCCACTTTGACTCCAAAGAGCGGCTCCCGCGCATCGTGTCGCATCAGGATTTTTTTGGTGCCCTCACTTCCGAGGGATTGCAGTTCCTTGAGAACAGACCGGGCAGTCATGGGCGGGCAGAAAAAATGCTTCACCGGCTGACCGGTGAAGCATTGGTAAAGTTCACAGAGTAGTGATCGAGCGATATTGTTTGGCTAGTTCTTCTTCGGCTTGTGGTCGCTGTGACAGGCTTTGCAGTTGGATGCGTTGTCGAGGCGGTCGAGCGCATCGTTGCTGTCGTCCCCTTCAGCGATGGCATTGATGGCAGCGATCAGTTCTTCGACTTTTTTGTCGTATTCTCCCTGGTCTCCCACAGGGGCTTTGGTGCCTTTCATGGTACCAATCAAAGTCGCGAGATCTTTGGTTTCCTTCTCGCTGGCCTTGCCGTCGAGAACTTTGGCGAGAGGGCAGTCGTCACCTTTGAGACCTTCTTTCATGACCTTCTCGAGAATCTCATGATTTTCATCGGCTCCGACATAGAGCGGTGAAAAGGCGAAAACGGCGGCGATAAGAGTAATACAAATTTTCATGTGTAGATATGTTAGTTACTTCGGTTTTTTTTCGGCAAGAATAAAATGGGCAGAAAAGAAACTTTTTTGAAACCTCGCGCGGAGACGGGAAAATGGGGGATTGACCGGAGCTCCGCTTCTTTGTATCTGATCAAGTATGACTACAGATAAAAGTTTTTCCCGGTCCCGTCGCCGCTTTCTTCAGACTTCAGCCGGAGCAGTTGGATCACTCAATATTCTTTCCGGATTTGTGAAAGGGCAGGGCACTGCCGCGAATGGTAAACTGAACCTTGCCTTCGTCGGAGCCGGCGGGAGAGCCAATGGTAACATTGACGGCTGTGACAAAGCGGGACAGACCATCTATGCTCTCTGCGACGTGGATAAAGTTCGGGCGGGTGGCTCGATGAAAAAGTATCCGAACGCGAAAGTCTACACAGACTGGCGCGAGATGCTCGATGCGGAAGGGGACAAGATTGACGCGGTTGTTGTTTCCACCCCGGATCACCTCCACGCTGTTTCGGCGATGGCAGCCCTTCGGATGGGTAAGCACGTCTATGTGGAAAAGCCGCTCACTCTGACTATTTCGGAGGCGCGTGCGCTTCATGCAGAGGCGAAAAAACAGGGCGTCTGCACGCAAATGGGAAATACGGGGCATGCGGCGGAGGGAGCGCGTCTGACAAATGAATACATTCGCTCAGGAGCAATCGGTGACATTTCCAAAATCTATTGCCGAACCAACCGTCCAATCTGGCCGCAGGACCTCGTTCGTCCTCCGGAGGAACCAGTGCCTTCCACGATGGACTGGGACAAATGGCTTGGGCCTGCTGCCGAAAAGCCCTACAGCAGCAAAATCGCCCCTTTCAAATGGCGTGGATTTCTCGACTACGGCACGGGGGCTCTCGGTGATATGGGAGCTCACATCATTGACCACCCGGTGTGGGCGCTTGGGCTCGGGATACCGGAGAAGATTTACGTGGAAAAAGCAGACCGTTCCACTCCCGGTGCCGAGAAGGATTCTCACCCTTCTTCCTGCATCATTCACTACCACTTTGCTGCGACCGATGATCACGGTCCGGTAGAAATCGAATGGCGTGACGGGCAGTACAAAATCCCGCGCCCCGACGGCGCGAGAAGTGACAAGAAGATGCCGGACAACGGATGTCTCTATCTTGGTTCCACGCATCACATGATCCATTCCAGTCACGGAGGAAAACCGGAGATCATTGATGCGGCTCATGCCAAATTCAAAGCCCCGCCTCAAACAGAAGAGCGTTCGCCGGGACACTACGTCGAGTGGGTTGAGGCGATCCAGAAAGGTGACCCGTCACGTGCGAAATCGAATTTCGATGTCGCGGTTCCGTTGACCGAGACTCTCTGCCTCGGTGTGATCGGCTCCATTCTCGGAGAAGGCACCGAGCTTACCTGGGACACCGAAAAAATGAGTTTTGGAAACGAAGCCGCCGACGCGCTCGTGACCCACAATTACCGCGAGGGCTGGGAGCTGTAGTCTCCCATCCTTCCGGCTTTTCCGGATCCTTATCCTTTTCCAGGTGAGAAGGATAAGGATAGGAAAGCCTCAATCGTCCCCCTCGGCCAGCACGTCGAGAGTGAAACCTCCTTCGTGTGAGCCTCCCGGACCGGGGTAGATCCAGTCATTGAGCCGGTCAAATTCGATTGTGACCTGAGCGCCACGGTGAAGGTCGAGCAGCTCGTGAGGGTCGTTCATCAGCGTGCCGCGAATGACATCTTCGGTGATTTCCTCGACCGACACCCACATG
>JAKSBG010000014.1 GCA_022361255.1 Verrucomicrobiales bacterium | reverse complement strand
TAAGTTTTCTTAAGCAAGGGTTGCATGATGATAATACGATAGCAGGTGTCCGGATCGCGCAGCCCCTCGCAATCCTGTTGCATGGGGAATCCAACCCTGTCAGGTCACGAATCCAACCCTGTCAGGTCACGAATCCAACCCTGTCAGGTCACGAATCCAACCCTGTTGGGTCTGCGAGAGAGACCGGAAAGCCCTTCCCGGCCCATTCCCCGCTGGAAAGCCGGTGATTTCCTGCGATGCTTCTCAGGCATGACTCAGGAAAAATCTTCGTCTTCACCTCAAGCAGCCAGAGCTTCTGAAATTGTTTCCGTGAAACTGGATTCGCTGGATGATCGCGTCCGCGACATCATGGAAGCGCTTCGGGAAGTTCTTCTCTCGGCAGGAAAGAGCCGGCTGTCCGATTTGCTGCCGTGGCTGGGGAAAGGGGAGAATCCTGATTCCCTCGCCGAAGCGGAGGAAATTGCGGAGGTTTACTCCATCGCCTTCCAGCTGTTGGACATGGTGGAGGAGCAGGTTGCGCTGGAGGCGCGGAGGGAGCGGGAGATGGAACTGGGTCCCGAGGCGGAAAAGGGACTCTGGCCGCGGGTTCTCAAGAGTCTGAAACACGAGGGCTTTTCAGAGACGGAAATTGCGCAGGCAATGCAATCGGTCCGGGTGGAGCCGGTCTTCACGGCGCACCCGACGGAGGCAAAGCGACCCAGCGTGAGAGAACGTCACCGGGCTTTGTATGATCGTCTTCTCGAACTGAACGGATCTGGCCTGACAAAGCGGCAAAAGGATAGGGCACGGGACGAATTCATGATGGCGCTGGAAGCCCTCTGGAACACGGGGGAAATCCATGAAGAGCGTCCCACGGTGGAGCGGGAGCTCCGAAACGTGTTGTTCTACCTGCGCGAGGTTTTCCCGGAGACGCTGGAGCAGATCGATGACCGGCTCGAGCGGGCGTGGCGGGATGCGGGTTTTGATTCAGACACCTTGCAGGATGTGGGCGAAGGGCCGCGAATTCGTTTCGGTCTGTGGATTGGGGGAGACAGGGACGGGCACCCTTTTGTGACGGCGGAAACGACGCGGGACACACTGGCGGAGCTGCGCAGGCAGGCGATCAAACTGTACCGGCGCGAGTTGGCCAACGCGGCGTACCAGCTCACGGTGACGGCTCCCTCCCATCCGGCATCGGAGGCCTTGACCAGCCGCATCGCAGACCTGGCACGGGAGCTGGGGAGCGAAGGCGATTACATTCTTTCCCGGAACCCCGACGAGCCGTGGCGTTCTTTTGGCTATCTGTTGCGGGCCCGGCTGGAGCAGGACGAATCACATTCGGTGGACGAGTTGGCTTCAGATCTCACTTTGATGAAAGACTCGCTTGAAGCGATCGGAGCTCATCGTCTTGCCGAGAAAATTGTCGATCCGATCATGGACAAGCTGGAAGCGTTCGGCTTCCACCTCGCTGATCTCGACGTACGGCAGAACAGCGAGTTTCACGACAAAGCATTCTCGCAGATTCTGGTCAAAGCCGGCGTCGAGAAGGGGGAAAGTTTTGGCTCGTGGCCGGAAGAAGAGCGCGTTGCTTTCCTGACGAAGGAACTCGAATCGTCGCGCCCTTTCCTTCATCCCAATCATTCAGCGGGAGACGAAGCCGATGCGGTGCGCGACTGCTACCGCGTTCTTGCAGGCCACCGTCGCAATCGCGGTGCCGGCCTGGGCTCACTCATTGTCAGCATGACCCGGCAACTTTCCGACCTGCTGCTGGTTCACCTCTTTGCCCGCGAAGCGGGACTTACGGAGGAAGTCGAGGGTCGTCCGACCTGTGCATTGCAGGTGGTTCCGCTTTTCGAAACCCTGGAGGACCTCGACAACGCCGCGGGGATCGTAGATGCCTATCTGTCTCATCCGGTGACGCAGCGAAACCATGAGGTTACCACTGATCCTGACACACCCACCCAGCAGATCATGCTGGGATACAGTGATAGCAACAAAGACGGTGGAATTCTTGCGAGCCAATGGGGTCTACGCTCAGGGCAGGAAGCGATTTCCGAAGTCGGGAAAAAGCACGGGGTTCGCTTCCGCTTTTTCCACGGCCGGGGAGGCACGATCAGTCGCGGTGCCGGTCCAACGAACTGGTTCATGCGCGCACTGCCGCACGGTTCGTTGTCAGGGGATTTCCGGATGACAGAGCAGGGAGAGACGATTGCGAAAAAATATGCCTATCCCGAAAATGCCGCCTATCACCTCGAGTCGCTCGAGGCCTGTGTGACGAGGTCGACAGCGAAACATTTGCTCGGAGAGCCGGAGGAGGACTTCGGTCTTGATCTGTTTCCCCGTCTCGCGGAAGTGAGTCGTCAAGCCTACCGCGAGCTGCTTGAGGCAGACGGGTTCATGACTTTTTACCGTCAGGCGACTCCGATTGACGCGCTGGAACTGACGCGGATGGGTTCCCGGCCATCCCGCCGGACTGGCGGGGCGAGCCTCAATGACCTGCGGGCCATTCCGTGGGTTTTCAGCTGGACTCAGGCGCGATTTTATCTACCGGGTTGGTTTGGAGCGGGAACCGCACTCGAGGCAATCCGGTCGGAGCAGCCGGAGAAATATCAGGAACTTACCGAAACGATCGGGAAATCGACTTTTGCCCGCTACGTTTTCACGGGTGTGGAAACCAATCTGTTCAGCGCCAATCTCGAACTGATGCGGGCCTATGCCGGCCTCGTGAAAGAAGAGGATGTGCGCGTTCGGTTCATGGATCGCATTGAGAGCGAGCACACCCTTTTGCGCGAACGTCTCGCCGATCTGTTTCCTCACTCCATCGAAGAGCGCCGTCCCCGCTACGCGAAAACTCTTGCGATTCGGGAAGAGCCCTTGCGGGTTCTTCATCAGCAGCAGGTGGAGCTTCTGCGGGAATGGCGTTCGGGGGGCGATGATTCGAATGAATTGCCGCGCAGTCTGATCTTCTCCATCAGCGCGATTGCGAGCGGCTTGCGGACCACCGGGTGAGGGGACATTCTTCTCATCTCGTTTTCCCGAACCCGTAGGACCACACCGAAGGGAACATTTTCCCGATCGAAAAGAGAAGCGGTCGGGCAAGGGGGGAGAAAAGGCTTTGCTGGATGCGTCCCGCCCAGGTGAGGCGTCCGGAGAATTGATGGTCAAGCCGGTTCGCTATCGTGTCGACCGTTTCCTCCCAGCCTGTTTCCCCGTTGCTGAATTCGCACAGCGGTGACACTGCTGCATCGGCTGATTCGAGCGCCATCGACATTCCGTTTCCAGTCAGGGGGGGAATCATGGTAAGGGCATCACCGATTCGGCAGCATGCGTCGTCGACCCCTTTTCTCGGATGCAAATCGAGCCCGGCAACAGCGCATTGTGTTTCCGTTAGGAAGTTCGCCCTTTCTGTTTTCCGGAAAAGTTTAGAACCGGGTAAGCCGCGAAGCAGATCGACCGGGGAGAGCTTTTTCTTTCCTCCTTCGTTGGCCGGGCTTCGGAAAAGTCCGCAGAGGTTGACGCGGTCGTCTTCGATCCGGCAGGCACCAATATAGGCGTCGCGGTGGAGGTGCATCTCGAGATCACTCTCGATTTCAAAATCACGAACGTGAATTTTGAGACCGAACCATTTCCATCCGCCGTCTTCAGCGAGGCGTCTGCGACCAATGGCGCGAACGGTTCCGGGACTCTCCATGTCGTCATCGCGAACGCGGGTTTTTTCCTGGAGATTTCCTCCGAGCTGTCGAAAGGCACCGGCGAGTGCATCGTCTGTCGCATGTCTTGAAAGGCACAAGGCCGGTTCGGGCAATTCAAAGCTCTGCAGAAGGTCGTGTTCGGAATAGAATGCCGCCGACTTCCCCCAGAGTGCGCCGCGATCGAGAAGTGGATCGAGCATGCCGGACCGGCGCAATACATCTACCCCGGCGCCACTCATGAACTCTCCACAGACCCGGTGGCGCGGATAGCTACCGGCCTCGGAAACGGTTACGGGAATTCCGTCACGGCGAAGGCGGATTCCAAGAAGGAGGCCGGCGAGTCCTCCTCCTGCGATGTGAATAGGCGTCGCAGACGAATCGCTCATGAGTTCGGTGAAGCGAGGAAGAAGTGAGAAAAGGGTGGAGCCCATTCTTCGCGGATGGTGCGGGTTTCATCTTTTCCCCACAGTTCGCTGAGCTCCCGGTCACGGAATCCGGCCTGTACGCTGACTGCGGCATCGTGGCGGGTCACCCGGTTGCAGCCGATCAGCCCCACCAGCGATGCTGCTGTGTAGGCGGTCCGGGAGCGGCGGGGCTCAACACAGAAAAAGGAACTGCCACAGTTGCGAATTCGAGCGAGGAGACCGGCAAGTTCTTCATTCGGAAAGTGGTGAAGGAAGAGATTTGCAAAAACGAGGTCAGCGTGATCGGGCATCGTGTCCCTGACGTCGCCGGTTTTGACGCAGACGTTCCAGCCGAGGGTGGAGTATTGTTCTTTCACCTCGGGTGAAATGAGATCGACGAGATCGAGAAAGATGATTTCGCCTCCCTGCTCTGGTCGCGGCAGGGAACGAAGGGCATGGAAAAGCAAAGTTCCGCTTCCTGCACCGAGCTCGACGATTCTCTTCGGTGATTCCGGCAGGGAAGAGATACCCCGGGCAATGATTCCCGCATTCCCCATGATCCGGTTGAGCCTGCGCAAATCGCCGCGAGAGCGAATTGCCTCCGGATCGTCCGGTGGAAGCTCATCGAGAATCTCAGGCTGAACGGAGCGGTTCATTCTTGAAAAATGGTTTTGTCAGGATGCTTTCAGGAGAGCACCATGACTGCTGAATCCCGCTCCGAAGGATGCCATCCACCAGTATCCGGCTGCGAGGTTTTCCCGCCTGGCCTGATCCAGAGCAAAGAGAACAAACGGACTGCTGACATTTCCGAGCCGACGCAACAGTGCGGAACTGATTGCAATATCTTCGTCTTCGAGAGAGAAAACCGTCTGTATCTTGTCGAGCACGTTTTTGCCCCCGGCGTGCCAGAGCCAGCCGGTGATTTGGGACGGATCAATGCCGGCATCTTTGGACGCGGAATCAAAAACCTCCCGCGCATGTTTGGCAGCAATGTCAGGAACCTCCGGGGCGAGCACATTCCGCAGGAGGCCGGAGCGATGCTCAAACCGTAGCGACTCGCGATCTTCCGGAATCATGCGGGTCGCAGAGGTGATCCATTCAATCTCACGGATGCCTTCCCGGGGCTCCGCGGAAACCACCACTGCCGCCGCTCCGTCGCCGAATAGACAAGCGCTGATGAGAACGCCCGGGTCGTTGTCGAGATAGAAGGCTGCGCTGCAGATCTCGACGCAGATGCAAAGAACGTTTTTCGCTCTGCCGGATGCGACGAGTGACTCCGCCGTTTTTACATTCGGGAGTGCTGCTCCACATCCCTGGCCGACAAGATCGAAGCAAAAGGTGTCGGCAGAGAGGCCAAGCTGTTCCAGAACGTAGCTGGTCAGTCCGGGGCACAGATAACCAGTACAGGTGCTGATGATCAGCGCGTCGATGTCCCCGGCGGAGAGCCCCGCATCGGAGAGCGCCTTTTCTCCGGCTGCGGAAGCGTGAATGGGTGCAGCTCCGGAAAACCGTTCGTGCAGGGTATCTGGATCACCGATGAGCCCGTCATCGAGATGGTCGAGGGAGAGATGTCGGGCGTCGATGCCGTTGTTCCCGAGGAGCACTTTCTCGAGAATCTTTCCGGATCGGGGGCGAAGAGTGTCGAGAACGGGGTGTTCGCGGATTGCGCTCCAGACTTCCTCCTGGGAATAGTGCTGCTGCGGAGTGGAAGTTCCTGTTCCAATGATATACATGACGAATTCAGGCGGATCCAGTGACCTTGCTCCGCCGCAGTGGTTACGCGAGCGGCGAATTTCTGTAGGCTGAAATTTGGCAAATCAACGCGCCAGTTCCTTTCGCAAATGTTTCCGAAACCAGTCGCGGTCTGTTTTTGTGACTGGATTGATGATCGTCGAGTGCGGCGTGATCATGGTTCGCTGTTGTTTCGTAACGCCACCGATAACCCAGTCGGGACGTTTTCGGCTGTACATCATGCCCCCGGGTGCGAGGACATAGGCGGTAAAGCGTTCGCTGATTCCGGCATTGCGCAGGGTCTCGTGAATCGTGTCGAATTTCCAAATCGGGGCGAGGGGATCGTTCCGGTAGTGAAATCCGATGATGCGTTTGTCAGGATTCGTTTTCAGGGCAGCAATCGTCCGGTGCCATTGCTCATCTGAGAGTCCGGTGGATGCCGCGATGATCCGCCTTTGCGGAATGCGGAAAATGACCTGGCCGTCGCGGAGAAGCGGCATCGCCGGTTGCGCGAGAACCGCCAGATCGACTGCCGGTTCGTCGAGAAGGGCGAGGGGAAAGCTGCCGGTGAGACAGTTCCCGATTACGACGACCTGACGACCGCCCTCGCGCCTGCTCACGAAACGGACGACTTCCCGGACATCGTCGAGAACAGGGCCGGGACCTTCGTTTTCGCCGTAGATATTCCAGCGTGGATCGTCGGGCAGAAACTTCGCTGCCTCGAGAGCTTCATCCCATCCAAAGGGAGACTGTCCCTCGATGCAGTCGCCGTAGAGACTCGGGAGGTAGACCCGATAGCCCCACCTCGCCATTTCCTGAGCAAATTCCAGAGTTTTCGGACTGATGCCGTTGAGGGCGTGGAGAAGTACGACGGGCTTGCCGCGTTGCGGCGTATGCCAGGTCGGGCACGGTTCGCCTGACGGGACTGAGATCGAAATCTCTCGAAATTCCGATACCGGAGGCGCATCTTTGTTCTCGGGGGGACAGCAGGTGACACAACTGGAGAAAAGAACGCATGGAATTGTGATCACGAACGTCCAAAGAACTTTCTTGATCAAAGCCGCCGGTCGGTTCCGCTTGTCTGTGGAATCACATTTGATATATCGATACTGCACCAAACTCTGTTCTGCGCCATGCCAAAAATTCATTCTCTGTTCGCTCTCATCGCACTCGCCGCTTCCAGCCTTCACGCCCAGGGCCCCGGGGAAACCGCGGTTGAAATAGGAATCTCAAAAGACGTTTCCAAAAAAACCCCGGCCGCGAGCAGTACAGGCTTTTCTCTGGAACAGATTCGAGCCGATTCGTCCGGTCAGGTGGCGGATGCGAAGAATCGAAGCGGCGCCGTTTTCCAATCCTTTAAACCGGGGAACGTTTGGCACGGTCAGCTTCCCGGTTTTGTCCCTCCCGAAATCGAGATCGGTGGCGAAGACCGCTTTTTCTGCACGGATGTCTATGAAGACGGTCCCTATCTCTACGCTCACTATGGACTGGATCACTACCGCACACAGGTTGTTGTCGTCGTTGATCAGAATCGTCACGAAGTGCTGCGCCTGACGGCGTATTCCCAGCCGAATATCGCGCGCCTCCATTACGATCCGGAAACAGAAATGGTCTACTACACGATTGAGGAAGCGAACACCGGCGAGAAGTCCAACGCCATGCTTCACGCTTTTTCCCTGACGGAGAAAAAGCAACTTTGGAAAAGCGACACGGGAACCGCTCACGGGAATTTTCTCGTCTACGGTAAACATATCGTGACGCACTACGGTTTTACCGGGGAAGACGATTTCATCTGCGTGATCGACAAGGGAAATGGGAAGACCCTGAAAAAGCACAAGATCAAAACCGCGGCGGGCCAGTTGATCCGTGACGGGGCAAAAATCATCGCGCCGTGTTACGAGGGTGTGGTGGAGGCGAAGTTCGGCGAAGAATGAGCCGAAGCCCATGCTCGATGCGATGTGCGTCCGAAAAACCAATACGCACAGTCCGGGGCAACACCGTAAGCCAGCGCTTCCCTTGGGGGCGGCAGTAGATCTGCCGAATTCTCTTCAGGGATCACGGGTGAGAGCAGGAATGCTCCACCTTTCGCGATCGGAGCGTTTGGCATGACCCTGCCGCTGTCATTCTCCCGAGACAAAATCGCATCCATTTTCGCCAATCTTCTTGCTGAACTTTCGGAGGTCTTTACAATGGTGGCCGTTCCCCATTTCCCCTCCGCACCGCCATGCCCGCCGATCCGTTTATCCATCTTCACTTGCACACGGAATACTCCCTTCTCGACGGGGCGGTCCGGGTGAAAGATCTCATCAAAAAGGCCCAGCGCTGCAAAATGCCGGCGGTCGCGATGACGGATCACGGTAATATTTTCGGGGCAATTGATTTCTACCAGGCGGCGAAGGCGACGCAGGGGGGCGAAGATTTTGCGGTCAAGCCGATCATCGGGTGCGAGGCCTACCTGACGCCCCCGGGGGTGAAGTTGACCGACAAAAAGGCGGATCCGGTCGCGGTGGGAGGCAAGCAGAAGAAAAAGCGGAATTCCCACCTCACCCTTCTCGCAGCGACGAATCAGGGCTACGCCAACCTGATGAAGCTCACCTCGATTGCTCACCTCGAGGGCATGTATTACAAGCCGCGGATCGACAAGGAGACGCTCGCTGAATTTTCTGAAGGGCTCATCTGTCTGAGCGGATGCATCAATGGAGAGGTCAATCAGTTCATCCAGAATGACGACCTCGACAACGCGCGAAAGAGCATCGGTGATTTTGTCGATATCTTTGGACGGGAGCGATTTTTCCTCGAGGTGCACGACCACGGGTTTTCCGAGCAGGCACTCTGCACGAAGCAGATGGTGGAGTTTGGAAAGGAGTTCGATCTCGGGCTCGTCGCGGCGAACGACGTGCACTTTCTCAATCGTGCCGATCACGATGCTCATGACGTCATGATTTGCATCGGGACCGGTTCTCTATTGATGGATGAGAACCGGATGAAATACTCGCCGGAGGTCTATTTCAAGACCTCGAACGAGATGCGCAAGCTCTTCAAGGATCTGCCCGAGGCGATCACGAACACCTATCACATTTCCCAGATGTGCGATGTCGAGATTCACCTCGATTCAACCAGCTCGGAAAAATACCCGCAGTTCGATTCCCCCGATGGCAGCCCCCGGGAAGCCTACTTCCGCAAGGTGTGCTTTGATGGACTCAAAGACCGTTACGGTGACCGCGCCGACACCGATCCCGAGCTGCGCACGCGTCTCGACTACGAGATTGGAGTCATGGAGAAAATGGGATTTGTCTCCTACTTCCTCATTACCTGGGACTTTGTGAAATGGGCCAAAGACAACGGCGTTCCGGTGGGTCCCGGTCGTGGATCGGCGGCAGGATCGATCGTGGCGTATGTGTTGGGAATTACCGACCTTTGTCCGATCCGGTTCGGGCTGATTTTCGAGCGATTCCTCAATCCGGAACGTGTTTCTCCTCCTGATATCGATATCGACTTCTGCCAGACCCGGCGTCCCGAGGTGATCGAATACGTGCGTCGGAAATACGGGGAGAAAGCTGTTTCCCACATCATTACTTTCGGAACACTCGGGGCAAAAAGCGTGGTGCGCGATGTTGCCCGCGTCATGGGGATGAACTTCACCGAAGGCGATCGTCTCGCAAAGATGATTCCCAACGAGCTGAACATCACGCTTGCTGACGCGAAAAAGAAAAATCCCGATCTCAAACAGGAACTGGAGGTCAATCCCACTGCGAACGAACTATGGAAGACATCCATGTTCCTGGAGGGCCTCACCCGGGGAACCGGTATCCACGCGGCCGGTGTCGTGATCGGGGACAGCGAGCTCTCGGATCACATCCCGCTGACGAGGGGGAAGGAAGGCGAGGTTGTGACCCAGTACGCGATGAGTCCGCTCACCGACGTCGGGATGCTGAAGATGGACTTTCTCGGTCTGAAAACCCTGACCGTGATTCAGGATGCGATGGATCTGATCCACGCGCACACACCTGATTTCGAGCTCGACAATGAAGGCTACGACGACAAGCCCACTTTCGACCTTCTCAACCGCGGGGAAACGACTGCGGTATTCCAGTTGGAATCCGGTGGAATGATGAACCTCTGTCGCCAGTTCGACGTGAACCGCATCGAGGACATCATCGCTTTGATCGCGCTGTATCGACCCGGCCCGATGGACCTCATTCCCGATTTCATTGACCGGAAGAAAGGGAAGAAAAAGGTGGAATACCTCCACCCGCTTCTCGAGGAGGCGAGCGAGGAAACCTACGGAATTCTCATTTACCAGGAGCAGGTGCAGCGGGCCGCCAACCTTCTCGCCGGATACTCACTCGGTGAGGCCGACCTTCTCCGCCGTGCGATGGGGAAAAAGAAGGTCTCCGAGATGATCAAACAGCGGAAAATGTTCGTCGAGGGCTGTGACCGCGTGAATGGAATCCCGGAAAAGCAGGCCAACGACATCTTCGATTTGCTCGAGAAATTCGCCGGATACGGTTTCAACAAATCGCACTCTGCGGCCTACGGTCTCATTTCCTACCACACCGCGTTTCTCAAGGCGAACTACCCGGTCGAGTTCATGGCCGGGGTTCTTTCGAATGAGATCAACAACATGGACAAGATCTCCATTTTCGTGGCCGAGTGCCAGCGAATGGGGATCGAAATTCTCGCCCCCGATGTGAATCGAAGCCTGCTCAAATTCGCTCCGGAGACTCTCCCCGACGGAGGAAAGGCGATTCGATTCGGCTTGTCGGCGATCAAAAACGTCGGAGCAGGAGCCATGGAAATGGCGATCAAAGAACGCCAGGCCAACGGCGAATTTGCCAGCCTCGAGGATTTCGCGAGCCGGCTCGATACCAAATCCGTGAACCGGAAGATTCTCGAAAACCTGATCAAGGCCGGAGCTTTTGACTTCACGATGGAAAGGCGCGATGAAATGTTCTCACGCGTCGGTCAGGTCATTGCCGGTTCGAGTGCGGCACAGAAAGACCGGGCGTCGGGACAGACTTCTCTTTTTGACATGAATGACCTCATCTCCGCCGCTCCGGCACCGGAGTTCGACGAGGAGGAGAAAGTCGAATGGAATCAGCGGGAATATCTGACTCACGAAAAAGACCTGCTCGGATTCTACGTCACCGGTCACCCGCTCGACGAATACCGCAGCGTTCTGGAGCGGGGCGGATACCTGAATCTGGGCGATCTCGCTTCGATGAAACCCGGGAAACGAAATCAGCGTTTTGCCGGACTCATCGCCGAAGCGACTGTGAAATACACAAAGCGCGAGGGCAAGCCGTTCGCGATTCTTCTTCTCGAAGACTTCACCGGCATGTCCGAAGTGATGGTGTGGAACGAGACCTTTCAGAAGTGCAACCAGGTTCTCGTCAAAGGCAATGTCATTGAACTGAAAGCCAAAATCGAGCAGGACAACCGCTCCGAGGAAAACCGCCTCACTGCCGATGACATCAAGCAAATCCAGCCTGATCCCGGCTCTGCCGCGGTCGACATCACACCGAAGGCGAATCCGAATCACCAAACAGGGTCAAATGGCGGACCCAACCCTGTTGCGTCGTCAACCCAACAGGGTGCCGTCAACGGGAACGGTGCCAATGGTGCAAACGGACATCACGACGCGCCACCTTTCGCCGTGCCCGTCGTCCTCAAGCTCGACTCTGTTCGTGACACCGCATCCGCTCTGACAATGATCCAGGACTTCGCGCGGCAATTCCCCGGCGACCGCCCTCTCCATCTCGAAGTTCGGTCCGCCAGCGGAAAAAGCATCGTGCTCGAAGCCGGAACCAGCTATCGCGTGAGCGATGAATTTGCGGGTCAGGAAGGCTTGGCGGGTTGGATGAGGTAATTTGGAGTGCGGCAACGAATGTGGCCCAAAGATAGAAGCCGACGATTCGCTCGTCCCCGGGGAGCGGAGGAAAATCTGAAGCAGCTTTGGTCCGGTTGAATCGAATCAAGAGGGTTAGAAACCACGGGGGGGTTGGTTTGCCGCCGCATTTGCGACTGCGATGCCGAGCATTACTAAATAGATGAAGGCCACGATTACAACGAAAAGCGGAATAATCCAGGAGCGCCGGCTTTTGATTGTTGGGGTCTGCTCGATAACCTGAGAGTATTCCGGTGATAGAACAGATTTTGAGGGAGCGCGCAGCAGAACGACAAGCCCGGCAATTCCGAAGATCAATCCGAATGGAGGAGCAGAAACGATTGCGAAACAACATGCCAGAATTCCGCCAATTCTGGACGTCGGATCCAGCTTCTCGAGCCGGTTTCCGAGAACAACAAAGATTGCGGGAAACAACGCGAAAATAAGAATAGAAACAGCACCGGCCATTGCCTGCCCCATTTCATCGCTGCTGCCATTGAATCCACCGATAAGCTTAAGAATCGCTGCCCCTACTATCGGAAGGAACACGACCAGACCGGCGACAGCGAGGGATGTCCCCACTGTTCGAATTTGACCTTCAGTCTTCAGATTTTCCCTGCGCGTCTGCTCGAATGTCGACATAGCGGGTGACTGAGCGGGCTCCGTTGCGGTTGAATGGGGCGGCGTAGCGGTTGTAGACATGCAGGAAGGTAACTCGACGACATTGCCATTCAATATAAAAACCATAAATTTAGTAATATGGGCGATTTGAGTTTCCCGGCTTCGTGGACTTGCTTCTGACACGGATTTTTCGTAAATGGCTGGCTATGCCATTTCCAAAATTCCTCTCGTTCCTCGTATTTGTCCTGATATTGAGCGCGCGTTTCTCTGACTGCGCCGACTCGAAACCCAACTTCATCATCGTATTCACTGATGACCAGGGATACGGCGACCTGGGTTGTTTCGGTTCGGAAACGATCAAGACACCGCACCTCGACCGGCTCGCGAGGGAGGGGCGAAAATTTACCAACTTCCTCGTCGCGTCTCCGGTCTGCACTCCGTCCCGCGCCGCCCTGCTGACGGGGTCCTACCCGAAACGTGTCGGGCTGCACGAACATGTGTTGTTTCCTTCGTCGACGAAGGGGTTGAATCCTGACGAACACACCATTGCGGATCATTTGAAGCAGCAGGGGTATGCGACTGCCGCCTTCGGAAAATGGCATCTCGGGCACCACCCGGAAACCTTACCGCGAGCGAACGGTTTTGACGTTTACTACGGGATTCCCTACTCCAACGACATGAATCACCCTGACAATAAGGACAAGCCGAAAGGAGGCTGGGAGGGGATGGACATTCTCTGGAATGATCCCGAGTCCACGTTGACGAAATGGAAAACTCCACTGATCGAGAACGAAGAAATCGTGGAGCTCCCGGTTGATCAGCGAACGATCACTCGTCGGTGCACTGACCGTGCGGTTGATTTTATTGAGAAGAACAGGGAGCAGCCGTTCTTTGTCTACCTGCCTTACTCGATGCCCCATATCCCGCTCTATGTACCCGACGATGTTCGTGATCCGGATCCGAAGCGTGCCTACATCAACACGATCGAGCATATCGATACCGAGGTCGGTCGCGTAATCGGAAAAATTCGTGAGCTCGATCTGGAGGAGAACACCTACATCATTTTTGCGACTGACAACGGGCCGTGGTTGCAGTTCAAACATCACGGTGGTTCCGCCGGTCCGCTGCGCGAGGGCAAGGGCACCACATTTGAGGGCGGTCAGCGCGTGCCCTGTATCATGTGGGCACCGGGCCGGATTCCGGCGGGAACGGAGTGCGACGAGGTCGCGGGAACGATTGACCTTCTCCCGACGATTGCGGCCCTGACAAACACACCTTTACCCGAAGGAAGAAAGATTGACGGTCTCGATATTTCTGTTCTGCTCACTTCCGACGCAGAATCTCCGCGCGATGAGTTTGTCTACTACACCTCGCGTGGGGTACTGGAGGGGATTCGCCAGGGGAAATGGAAACTGCTCATGAAGCAGCCCGGTGGAAAGAGAGGAAACAAAGGCAAAGCGAAAGCCAAAGGAAAGCAGAAAGCTCCCCGGAAGCCGGCGGTTCTGCTGTTCGATCTCGATGCCGACATGGGTGAGCAAAACAATCTGGCAGAAGCCAATCCGGAGGTAGTGGCGAAACTGCAAGCGCGGATGCGGGAACTCGATGCCGAGATCGAAAAGAATGCCCGCGCGCCCTGGGTGAAGCCGGGATCTTGAGGCAATGGTCAGAGGTGCCTCCCGAAGCGTTTCTGATTCGGGGGGCTACCTTCTGTCGAGTTCTTCCAGGTCCAGCTCGAGATTGACCGGGAGAGCTTTGTAGTCGACCTGACAATTTTCAACCTTCAGCGTTCTTTCCACCTTCTCTGCGAACTGGAGTGGCTGGAGATCGTCAACAAACCGGCACTCGATAAATCCACAATCCTCCGTGAGACTGAGAACGCTCACGGGAATGGTGCAGCGAAAGAAACAGGAGTCGAGGATCATCATTTGATCATTCTGTGCAATTGCAGAAGGGTCATCATCGTCGTGGTATTCGAGCGGGGGAAAGGTCACGTCTTCGATTCGGCAGCCCAGCATCTGGACACCGGTCTGACGGGTGATCCACTTTTCAATGAAGGATCCGCGAATGGCACAGCTACGGAACTGCCACCGGGACATGAACGCTCCGCCGAACCATCCGCCCCCTTTTCCGATGAGCATGTTGTCGAAGGAGGACTGTTCGAAATACAACCGGCTTCCGAGATTTCCGTGAAAACGGAAGCCTTCGAAACGCAGGGCTTTACCCACTGTGACGGCATTCGCCACATTCCAGTAGGGCTTGTCGCCGTCTCCCCGGAACGTTGAGTTTTCGGAGATGGCCAGCTTCATGCCTTTCTTTCCTTCGTATTTCTGCTGACCCGAGATGGTGTAGTTGTCGGGGGCGAGGGTTGCCAGTAAAGGCCACTCGGCAAGGTTGAAAATGTCTGGTCCGAACGGAGGCGCCTCGATTTCGGGAACTTCAGTCAGTCTCCGCTCTGCCCGGGAGGTCACGTCGACGGGTATTTCCCCGGCACCGGGCGGTTTGTTTTCCCCGTCCGGGCTGGAAGACAGCTTCGATGAAGTGGATGCCTTCGGTTGGTTCTCCGCGATGGCTTCCGCCATCGCCCTGGCCTGGATCGCTTCCTCCACTTTCCCCGCCCTGGTCAATTCGGGGACAAGAGCGTCGAGCGCGGACTTGTAGGTGGAGGTGACTTTTGCAACTGCCTCTCCCTGACGATTGACGATGTCCTGTTTGGACTTCTGAAAAATGCCCCGCAGTTTCTGCAGCTCGGTGTCGTTTGCGTCATCCGTTCCGGGTTCCCCGGTTGAGCCGAGGGTTTCGATCTCTTTGCGAATTTCGAGAAGAGCCTCCAGCTGACCCGCTTCCTGAAGTGCCGTCTGCCGTCGTTCGAGTGCGGACTGGTAACTGGCGATAAGCTTTTTCAGTTCTTCGCCGAAGGGAATGGAAGTATCGAGTCGCGCCTTTTGATAGGAACTTTTGAGGTCAGCGGGGGACGGGATTTCCTGAGCGATTCCGGATTCGAAAACTCCCGGGAAAAACAATGCCAGCAACAAGCCGGGAAGCAAAAGGGCTTCTCTGAAACGGAAGAAGACTTTCCGAAACCCGGTCATGGCAGACGGTTGTTTCATGGTTGGCTGGATGTGGACACTGGCATGTCTTCCCTTATCTAAACTGGTGAGGCTACTCTTCACTGTTAATAATCTTCATCAACGGCTCATTGCGTACGAAATTGCGAGGAGGGCGCCTACAAAGAGAAAGGCAAGGAGCATAAAGAATGCCAGAAATGCCCCGACGAGAAGACATCCTGCCTGCATCGGTTTCTCAAGTGACCAGCGTTCCCAGCGGTTCAGTTCAACGCGGGTTCGGGGAGGGTTCGCTTCGACGATTTTCGTGAGTCGGACTAAACTGTTCACCCAGGCGGTCATCTTCTCCGCGTTCACTTTTTTGATGTTGAGCCGCTGGGAGTAGGTCAGAAACCCGGGCCACCATTTCAGACCGATGTTGGGCGGTAGGTCGTTGGCGGGGAGCAATGTGTTCAGTTCCCCGATGGTTTCCTTCTTCTGCAAGAAAGGCTCTGCCCATTCGGGTTCGGACGCCCAGACAGTAAAAGGGGGGAGAACGTTGGGGAGGTGTGTCGTTCCGAACCATCGATTCGACTTGGCCGCCCATCTCTCAATTCCGGATTGGGGAAAGGAAATGGCGAGGCGGGTTCCGACTCCGGTTTTAGCGGTCAGTTCGATGCGATGCCCGTGGTAGACCCGGTAGCTGAGGTCATCACCGGCATAGCGGGTTCGTGAACGGCGTGAGGCATGGAGCCGGACAGTGACTCCGTCGATTTCGGCGACGAGGTTTAGTCCGGCTTTGATCGCGACGTCGGTGTCATCGGTGAACCCCATTTCATAGAGAGCGTCCAGCCAGCTCGGTTCCGCGGTTTCGCTGGTGGGTAGAGGTGGCGGAGTGGGGGTGCCGGAGTCTCTGGAACCGGGAAGGGGCGGAGGCTCGTTCATGGTAGTGAGACTATCGGTAGCTGTTTTTGAAATCAACGTTTTCTCTTTTGAGCAAAGAGCCAGTCCCAGATATTTTCCGCGGGATCGCAAGCGGCTGATGAAACCGCAGTTTTGAAGCCGGGAGCCATCGAGTCACCTTCGTAAACGAAAGCAAAAGCGTTTGCCCCGTGTCCGACGCCGCCGAGCAGGGTGAATTTCATATTGCCTTTGATTTCCTTCATCCGGTTAAACACGACTTCCGTGAGTTCCGGGACGACGGTCCGGTCCTGATCTCCGTGAAAGGCCCAGACGGGGACGTGCTTGAAAATTTCGGGGTCGTGCCAGGGGGAAAGTCCTCCTGCGCTGGGGATGGCTGCGGCAAAACGTTCCGGCTCCATCGCAAGGCATTCAAAACTGCCGAAGCCACCCATGGAGTGCCCTAATACATACACGCGATCGGTATCCACCGGACAGGTCTCCGCGAGGTGGTCGAGCAACTGAAAGACGGTTTGCAGATTTCCACCTGTATTGGCTTCGGCGAATCCCCTTCGCCGGCTGATGACCTGCTGCCAGGTTTTCGAAAAGGTCCCGATGAGCTCGTCGGTCAGCTCCGGTTCCGACCCGTTAACCCGCCAGGCGCCGTCTGACTGGGGTGCGACAACAAAGCAGGGGTGCTCCTTTTGGAACTCCGGTTCCGTCACGATTCCATTCCAGAACTTCAGGTTTTTCCGGTTGTCCGTTCCTTTTCCTCCTGCGCCGTGGAGGCTGAGAAGGAGCGGGTATTTTTCTTCTCCGATCGTTTCCGGGGCAAAAAAGCGGTAGAGTAGGCCGTTGAATTCGCGGGCTTCGAATATTTCCGCCAGTTCGCTTTCGGTATATCGCTTTACCGGGGATTTCGGTTCGCCGCGGCTGGAGCTTCCCGCCTTTTTCTTCTTCAACAGAGCGCGATAGGCGTTGGCTTCGTCGCGGGTCAATTTTCCGTCCTGATTCGTGTCCGCATCGGGAAACCGCTGGAGGATTCTTTCGAGACGCGGATCAGCGGTTTGGGCGCTGACTGTGGTGGTGGTGAGAATGAAAAGGGCAAAAAAACATTTCATGATTTCATCAGGGTAGGCCGGACAAGATGAAACTCCGATGAGCGCGAATTGTTTTACCGGCGTCGATGCGGTGTTTTTCTGTTCCCCGTTTTTCCTGCTTCGTGCTACATCGGGACCATGAAACGGTTTTCAATCATACTGGCTCTGGTGACGGGATGGTCGTCCGTCTCTTTTTCGGAAGAGGAGGTGAAACTCCCGGCAAAAGAGAAATTTCACCTCTATCTGCTCGTTGGTCAGTCCAATATGGCGGGCCGCGGGAAAGTCACGGAAGAGGACAGGAGGTCGTCGCCGCGTGTTCTGATGCTTTCGAAAGAGAGAAAATGGGTTCCGGCGGTTGATCCTCTGCATTTTGACAAGCCGATCGCCGGAGTCGGCCTCGGACGGAGCTTTGCAAAGGAAATGGCAGGGGAGGACGACGCCATTACAATCGGGCTGATCCCCTGTGCGGTTGGGGGTTCACCGATTCAGGCGTGGGAGCCGGGTGGATATCATCCCTCAACGAAAACCCACCCATGGGACGACATGCTTCCGCGTGCCAAAACAGCGATGGAGGCCGGGACCTTGAAAGGGATACTCTGGCATCAGGGGGAGTCGGACTCGAAGGAGGAACTTGCCAAAAAATATGAGGAGCGCCTGCATACCCTCGTTGCGCGCTTTCGGAAAGAGCTCAAGTCGCCGCAGGTTCCCTTCGTCGCCGGACAGATGGGGAACTGGCCGGAGCGTCCCTGGAACGAATGGAAGAAAATGGTCGATGCTGCGCACCGTTCTCTACCTGACAAAGTAGACAAAACGGCCTTCGTAAGTTCAGAGGGCCTGCAACATCGCGACGAAGTGCATTTTGACCGGGCCTCCTACCTTGAGTTCGGGAAACGGTACGCGGAAGCGTTTCGGAAGATTCGATAGCGGCGATGCCTGCCTGGTCTGAAACAGGGTTGAGGAAGTGACCGTACCCTGTTGAGTCGATGACCTGACTGGGTTTGTTGCGTGAGCCTCTAGCGCCATTTGTCGAGGCGTAGTTCTTGCGGCAGTACAAGGTGTTTCTTTGCGGCAACGCCGGGGAACTGGAAGGGCGAGAGTTCTTCCGGAGTGCGGGGGTGACTGAGGATTTCCGGAACCGGCAGGGGGATGGGAATGATCGGTTTTTCCGGCTTTTCGGGTTCTGAAAAGCCCTTCACGGGAATGGCGTCGGGTTTTTCACTTTGGTAGACAGCGAGGTCGAGGTGGTACTGGCGCAGCTGTTCGTTGTATTCAGTGATCTGTTTGTTCACCGCCGTGCTGTATTTTTCGTAAGCAGCCCGGTGCGTTTTCAGATACCGGCTCGCATCCCAGTGGTAGGCGGCGACGTCGAAGAGGAATTTTCGCAGGCCGGATTGCTGGCCGGATTCGATCAGGTGATTCACGAGCAGGAGCGAAGAAAGATAGTGGGACAACTGGTGTCGCATCACTTCCTCAAGGTCGGAGCTTCCGTCGGGAGCTGGCAGGTCGAGATTTGCGGGCGGAGGAAATTCGGAAATGGGTCGGAAGACGGGCGGCGTCAGCGGGGGGATCTCGATGGGAATTTCTTCCGGCTCGGGCTCCCCCATGAAACGCTGGAAGCTGAGTGAGACCAGCTTTTCGGGGGGGATCATGGGCACTCCCTCAGGAAAATCCCGAAGCACGTGACGGATTTCTTTCTGAATTCCCTGCTTTCTTTTTCCCACCTCAAGAATGCCTTTTTCGGCATCGAAGGGGACCATGGCCATGTATTCGGCAAGCCCCTCGAGAAACCAGATCGGTGCTCGGTTGAGCCACTGATGAGTGAGAGCGTGGGTCGTTTCGTGAACGAGAATGTGTGGGCTGAAGGTATATTTTTCATCCGTGAGCCCGGTCATCTCGAGGGGAACGAGAATGATTCGCTCCTTGGCGAGGTAGGTTCCGCCGGATTCGGCGCGCCCGCCGGCGGCGTGGTAGTCTGCCATGTGATAAAAAAGGCGAACGAGGAACCGCTCGTCGCGTGGTTTCGCGATGGCGATGCCAATGGGATTCACTGCGATGGCGTTGTAGGTCGCTTCGAAGACTTTGCTGAGATGGCGCATCGTGCTTTCCGGAATCGGCACGTCGGATTCGAGACGAAAGTGTTCGGTTTCGTGAAAGGATTTCGGTCCGTTGATGAATTCCCCGCGAATGTCAGCCTCATTGACTGGTTCCGGTTTTCGACCCGGGGTATGATTGAGATCGAAGAACTCAGAAACGGCACGCCATTCTTCAATGAATCGTTTGTCATCCTCGCTGAAGCGGAACAGGGGAACGTTCACGCTCGAACCATCGTTCTGGAGAATCGCGACGGAAAATTCCCGGACTTCGAGAATCTTTCCTTCGAGATGTTTGCCCTCGGTGGAAGTCCATTTGCGATCCGATTTCCAGTCTTCGAGGGGATCGCCGGTTTTGAGGAATTTCAGGTTCTCGAATTCGGAAAAGGCGATCCGATAATCGACTTTATCAAAATCGTGGCTTCGAACCGGGCGGTAGAGAAGACTGCAACCCAGTGCGAAGAAAAGAAACGCCACTGTGCCCCGTCGATTCATCACTGGAGGAAGTATAGACCGAAAGGCGGGGGCTGGGCAAGGCGGGAGGAATGCGAGTTACCCCATTAGAGGACCGATGGGCTTTTGCCGGGGATCGAACCGTCTGCAACAAGCCTGTGGTGCGACCGCTCCGGTTGCCTAGCGAGTTTTCCCGATCAGCTCCTGTAGTTGTTCTGCCAATTGCGCTTGGCTGCTTTCACTCACTTTCTCCACAGGCAAATTCCGCGAGTCGATAACGGTGCCGTCGCTGTTGACACGCCAGCTTCCGTCAAAGATGGAGTAGACTTTGCGGTATCCGGCAACAGTGATGTTCCGCGTTGAGGGTTTGTTTCGGAGTATCCGTTGGGCGAAGGAAATCCCGTCCACGGTGATGGATTCAGGGATCTCTGTTCCGGCTAGTTCGCAGAAGGTTGGAAAGAAATCCGCTACGTCGATGAGGTCGTCGGTGCTGCTCCCTGGTTCAACGACTCCGGGCCAACGGACGATCATAGGAAGATGGGTTCCGCCGTGGTCGAGGGTGGTTTTGCCTCCGGTGACGATGCCGCCTGCGATGCTGCGCGGTTCTTTGGGAAGGTCGGTTCCGTTGTCTCCGAGAAAGATGATGCAGGTATTTTCGGCGATGCCGAGCTCATCCACTTTCGAAACGATCCGTCCGATGATTTTGTCCATATATCGGATCATTTTCCGGACGGACGGTTTGCTTCCGTCGGACTTCTCGGCAGGCGTTTCAAGTATCGGCCAGTGGGGGAGGAGCATGTTGTGGTGAATGCAAAACGGCTTCCCGGCGGCAGTCGCTTCCTCCATTTGCTCGATCACGTAATCAGCAAGAACGTCGGGTCCGAAGCGGTCGACGATGTCGGGGCAGACCGTTCCGTCTTCATTGAAACAGGGCTCCCAATAGCGGGTTGTTTTGGCTCCGTCTTTCCAGATCTGCCAGACGCACCAGGAATCGAAACCGGCGTCGCGGATGTGGTCTGGGTGATGTTCCAGGGTGGCGAGCTGCCATTTGCCGGTAACAGACGTCAGGTATCCGGCCCGCCGGAGCTGCTGTGCGTAGGTGGGTAATGTTCTCTGAAAATCGACGAAGGCTTTGGTGCCCTTGTGAACGGGAAGTACTCCGGTATATCCGTGGGTTGTGGGATAGAGGCCGGAGTAAAGGCTGACACGGGTGGGGGTGCACACCGGGCTGCCATAGGCGCGGTCGAAGCGCATACCGGACGCAGCGAGGCGGTCGAGGTTCGGGGTGGTTTTATCAGGGCTGCCGTAGGCTCCCAGCATTTCATATCCGAGGTCATCGGCGAGGAGGAAAAGAAGGTTGGGTCGGTCCTGCGCGGCGGACTGCAGCATGGTGAGACCGGCGAGAATCGAGAGGCAGGAGAGGGATAACAGCTTTTTCATTGTTTTGTGTGTTTCTCCCAGTCTGCCAGTGATGCTTTGTCATACTTGGCGTGCTCTCTCATGCGTTTTTCCAAGCGTTTGCGCAGGTTTGCCTTGGATGAGTCGGAGGGCTTTCGTTCCGCCATGCGGATCGTGGTTGCGGTGATCAGTTTGACGAGATTCTTCGCGTCGGAGAGATAGATATTCTCTTCGGCGATTCCTTTTTCCGGCGGACAGTTGTGGTAGTTGCCAAGGATGAGGGAAATTCCCGCAGCGGGAATTCCGTAGAGATTCATGGCGGTCGCTTCGCAGGCGCCGCCGTCGAGAAGTGCTCGCTGGAAGGGGATCTTTTGCTCCGTTCCGGCATCGACGAGCTCAGCGGTGGTGGCATCGTGAAAGAGACTGATCCGGTCGCCGGCGCGAATAGCGGGGCCACTTCCCTGTTCGGCGCCTCCACGCGGGGCGCTGCATTCGAGAGAGACAAAGCAGATTTCTTTCGGGAGGGGCCACTGTTTCGCCATTTTCACGGCGCCGTGAAAGCCGACTTCCTCGGCGCGAGTGAAAAGTCCGTAGACGGTCGTTTCGACTTTTTTCTCCGTCAGTTCGTGGAACATCGCGAGGATTGCGGCGCATCCTGCGAGGTCGTCGCAAACGCGGGAATGAATGATGCCGTTTTCGAGCCGGAAGGGGTCCAGTTTCCACATGCCGAAGTTTCCGAACCAGTCGACCGGGTGGGTGTCGAGTCGCTCTTTGGGGACCCATCCGAGAAATTCATTCACCCCGCGGTGTTTGATCCAGCCGGGGTGATCCATGTGTGCGGCGAATGCCAGGTGAGGTTTCTTTCTTCCCCTGCGGTAGCGGGCGATCAGATTTCCGAAGGGATCCTCTGAAACGGTCACATCGGGAAATTCGGCGAGCATTTCCCGCAGTTTTTTCGCGACGTGGTATTCGTGAAAAGGTGCGGTCGGCGTCGAGAGGACTTTTCGAAAAAGGGATACAAAGGTTTGGTGATGCATCGGGAGGAGTATCAAGACAGAAGAATTGCTCTGTGGCAATCTTCAGGAAAGACGTAAAGTTCCACCTCCGATGTCTATCTGGAAGAAAATTCGCTATCGTTTTGAGTGGTTGGGCCTTGCCTGGCTTTACTTTTCCATTCCTCTGCTGCCGAGAAGAATGGCGCAGGGTTTGAGCCGTGGGCTTGGCAATCTGGCTTTCGCAGTGGACAAGCGGGGGAGAAACACGGCGCTCGAAAACCTTTCCCTGATTTTCGGGGACGAGAAAAGCGAAGGCGAAATTCGCGAGCTGGCGAAGGATTCCTATCGCAGTTTTGCACGAACCGTGGTGGATCAGTTCTGGAGCCGCCGCCTCAACGAGGGGAACTACGAGAAATATTGCAAGGTCGATCTGGAGGATCCGGAGTCGGTGGAGGCGGCACGGGATACCGGTGCGATCTGGGTGACGCCGCACTACGGAAATTTCGAGTGGATCGCTCTCATGATGGGATTCCGGGACTACAAATTTACGATTGTGGCTCAGGACTTTAAGAACAAGAGCCTGACAGAACTGTATAAAAAGAATCGCGAGGTATCCGGCCACGAGGTGATTCCCCAGCGGGGCGCGATTCGGCGGCTATTGATGAATCTGAAGAACGGGGGGCACGCCGCTTTCCTGACTGATCTCACGATCAAACCCTCAAAACCGGCGACGATCATTGAGTGCTTTGGAAAGAAAACCTGTGTGACGGCGATTCATGCCGAGCTGATGAAACGGACCGGTTTGAAAGTCATTCCCGGAATCTGCATTCCACAGCCGGATGGGACGTATCACATCCGCGGGTTCAAGGCTTTGACCTTTGGTCCGGATGATACGGATCAGACAATTGCGCAGACTTGCTGGAATATCTTCGAGCCCGTGATCCGTGAGAATCCGGCCCCGTGGTTGTGGGTGTACAAACACTGGCGGTATTTGCCGCAAGGCGAGGAGAAAAGCTATCCGTCGTATGCCCGTCAGAATGAGAAGTTCGACGAGGTGCGGGAGCGAGTCGGGGTCTAGGTAGGGAGCTGCGATTGCAGCAATTGGTTCAGCGGCGATTTCTTTTGACCTTTAGCCGTGCTTTTACGACATCGATTTTCGATGAATCAGTTTTCGACCTGGCGGTGAGTTTCACGGTTCGGGCTTTTCGTGATGACCGCCTCTTTCGGGCGATTTGGAGCTCGAATGATTGAATTTCGGCGGGTTGCATGGAAGTGACTTGCACCCTTCCGCTGAAAAGAGCCGAGGAGTAATTGTAGTACTTATTGCCGGATTTCAGGAGAAAATAGGTTTTGAAGTGCCGGTTCGATCTGGTTCCCCGGAGCGTGATTGTGTCGCTGTAGTTCGGACTGTCATTCTGGAGGCGAACTGGGTAAATCCCGTAAGGTTTACGATCATTTGTTTTGCGGGTGACCTTCTGGCGGGACCCCGTGGAGTACACATTAGAACCCCGGTATCCAGTACCCCGCTTTGCGCGTAGCCAAAGGTCGGGACGGTAGTTCGTAGCCCCGGGGACAAACTGGACGTTGTCGATTAGAACGCTCGTTTGTGGTGAATTTGCGTCGACGTCCGTATATCGAAAGAAAAGAGCTTCCAGCATGCGGTCGGCTCGTTCGGGGAGATTGAATTCCGCCTTTTGCCAATCGTGTTGCCCTGTTTGCCGGATGTATTCTTCATCGTCAATGTAGATGAAGAGATAACCGGAATTCGGGTCGGTTTCTGTCTTGTAATGAAAAGTCAAGAGCCCTGCCTCGTCGGGGAGGTCGACGTACATGTGGCGGGTTGTGTTTGTTTCTGCCGCGGATGCCTTTACGGCCGTATTTCCTGCTATGGAGTCTCCGACGGCAAATTCCCAGTCGTTGCTGTAGACTCCCCCTTCTCTTTCGATCGCAGCGGCAAGTACTGGATTGTTTGATATGGGGGTGACACGGAGATTGTCGAGTGCTGCAGCTTTTGTGCCGGTATAGGGTTCCTCTGAATACGCTGGAAAGTCCTGGTAGTAGGAGAATGTGAAACAGTGTGTCCCCGGGCCAACCCGGACGAGTTGATTGGAAAGGGGTGATTCACCCTGGAGTGAAAGCGTCGATTGGTTGTCAACGTGCAAATTGAATTGCGAGTAAGCGTCGTATTCGCCGTATAGAGCCCAGGAGAATTCGACAACTGCCGGACCTTCGACTTCAAAAAGGAGAGATGCGGACTCGCCGTCGGCGATATCCCCGCTTTCAGCGTGGTCTCCGTCGATGCTTGTCGGATTGGAATGATTTACCCAGTTTATGCTGTGGAAATCGAGATCATGGTTATCAAGTGCTTCCTGAAGTTCGGGTTTTGCTGGAATGGGGGTCACCACGATATCATCAATCCAGGCGGATCTCGGGCCGGTTGCCGATGTGGTGTTTCGGTCTACATACCAGGTAACCTTCTGAGTTCCGCAATCGAGTTCGATTGAGCGATGTTCCCAGTCTTTTTCTCCGGTGATCGCGAAAGAGTGTCCGGCAGAGGTCAGGCCGAAAGTATCGAAATATTGCTCGAGTGAACACTTCCACCTGAATGAAAGCAATGCGGGGCCTTCCACCTCTGCTTCGAGGAGACTGAATTTTTTGTCAACGAGGGTCGAGCGGATTGAGTCGATGCCGTCATAGGTTGTTGCGGTATCGAAGGTCCACTTGCCCTCGGGATAGTCTTCATCAGTGTCGCGATCCGCCGACGAAGTGGTGAAAGTGGTACCGGTAGGATTGTCCACTCCGTCTGCGATGGTTTGGGAATGGGTGTCCAAAGGGGTGAACAGAAGGCAGGATGCCAGTACGATAACGGGCGGTGTCGCCACCGCTGGAAGGAAATTCATCAAAAAGAAAGGAGGGGTTCTGTGGGCGCCCATCATAGACGCGGCGACGGCATGGTGTTTCTGTTAGTGTTTGTCACGGAGTGGTGATGCGTGACACCGTTGCAACCGGGTGAAGGTTTTCTCTTTTCTGCCCGGTATTGAAGAAATGTCGCAGTGTTAGAGTATGCGGATCTCCTCCGCGCTGATTACTCTTTCGATTCGACCGGTTTTTGTTTCAATTTTCAGTTCACCGTTGGAACCGAGGCCACAGGCGGTCCCGTAGAGATTTCCGGAGGCGGTCTTCAGCGAAAGGTGTTTTCCGTTCAGGTAGGACCGGGTTTCGAGCCAGTCCCTGACTTCGTTAAACCCATCGAGTTTGTCCGGATAGGTTTCAAAGAACCCCCGGAGAATCAATCCGAGCACAAACCAGCGGCTAGATTCGCATTCAAGCTCGGCGTAGAGCGAGGTTGCGATTTGAGAAAGGCTTTCGGGAAATTCGTACGGACGGGTATTTACGTTGAGTCCGATTCCCACGATGGCATACGGCGCGGGGTGAACGATGGTCTCGACAAGAATTCCGGCGAGTTTTTTCCCGCTGATGTAAATGTCGTTCGGCCATTTCGCCTGGATTCCAGAATTGGGGAGAATGGATTCGACGGCGCTCCCGACGATCATGGCGACGAGGTGGGGCAGGCGACACCATTGTTCCCTTTTCTCGACAAGAGGAAGTGCGACAGAAAAGAGGAGGCTCCGCTCCGGTGTTGCTTCCCATCGGTCCCCGCGACGTCCTCTCCCTTTGCGTTGGTAATCTGTTAGGATTACCTCCCCGGGACGTGCTTTTCCTTTCGCTGCGAGCGCGAGGAGGTCGTCATTGGTGGACCCGGTTTCAGTGACGTGGTGAAAGTAGTGCGCCGGAAAGTGGGCTCGTAAATGTTCGGGCCAGTCGCGAGTGATTTCGCTGTGAGGGTCGCCGGGCATGTGGTGCGCGGAATGGGAATGGATGTGCGTGGACTTCCGGCCACCTTCGCGCGAAGGCGGCTACATTGCGAGGTCCAGTCCGAGATCAATGGAGCGAACAGAATGAGTCAGTGCTCCCACGGAAATATAGTCGACGCCGGTCTCTGCGATGCCGGCAATGGTTTCGAGATTGACTCCACCACTTGCTTCAAGGCGAATTCCCTGGTCGGTTTGATTTCGCATTTCGACTGCGGTTCGGAGTTCATCATTTGTCATATTGTCGAGCAGGATGACATCGATCTCCGGAAATTTGAGGAAGGCTTCGACCTGATCGATACGGTCTGCTTCGACTTCGATCTTCAGGTCGGGATTTTCACTTCTCAATGTGCGAACTCTCTCCCCGAGATCAACGGGACTGAGGTTTGCGGCGAGGTGATTGTCTTTCACCATGACGGCATCATAAAGTCCGTGTCGGTGGTTGGTTGCGCCACCGTGGGCGACAGCATTTTTCTCCAGCTCGCGGAAGCCGGGAGTCGTCTTTCTGGTATCGAGGAGAATGGCATCGGTATGTGAAATCTTTTCGACGTAGCGACGTGTCGCAGTGGCGACGCCGGAAAGGCGTTGCATGAAATTGAGGACGGTTCGCTCAGCGGTGAGGATACTTTGAGTTGGACCGGAAATCTCTGCGATCACTTCCCCTTTTTCGACCGCGGATCCGTCTGAAGCGATGATGGAGAAATGTAGATCTTTGCATACGGAGTCACAGACGGCGGCGGCAACTTCGCTGCCGGAGATTACGGCAGACTCGCGGCTGATGATTTGTCCTTTTGAGGTGTGCCTGGAATCGACAAAGTAATTACTGGTAAGGTCACCGATGTCGCGAAGGTCCTCCTCCAGGGCGAGTTCAATGAGAATGCGGGTGAGGCGGTTCATGGCTGTGCTGGTAAAGTGATCTGACGAAAGTAGATGCGGTCCAAAGCTGGATCGAGGGTGCGGTAGAAATCGATCAGGACATCGACTTTGTGATCGATGCGTTTGTGGTCGCGACAGTATTCCCAGATGTCGGGATTGGTAAATAGGTGCGCAGCGGTTTCATTGAGATCCTGTTCGAGCGAAACCTGATTGTAGGCTGTCAGAAATCCTTGGGTCATGAGTTCAGGATCCAATTTGAGGAGGTTGCTGCCGGAGCCGCCGGTTTTCTTTTGTTCGTCCTCGAGAACCTGGGTGGCTTCGGATTTCTCGCCGGACTGCTCTTCGATCACGCCGGCGGCTCGATAGACGAAGGAAGATACATTTGCTTCGTGCCAGCGCGAATCTTCGAACCGCGATTCGTTCTTCTTCAGGAGCAGGGAGGAGAATTCGTGGTGAAAGCGTTGCTCGAACCCACGGTCGTCGAAGCTGGACCGGTAGACGAGGACGACCTCCCTGGCGTTGGCCATGTAGGTTCCGCCATATCCGACATCATAAAAACGGAGTGATCCGACGATGCGCACCTTATTGAGAAACCTGCCGAGAAGTGGGGAAGGATATTTCGCCAGTGCGGTTTCCATGATCTCCTTTGCCTTGGGTATGTCGGCGGATGCGATAGGAGCGATCTGTGCGCTGATTGGTTCGGTTTTCCAGTCTTTGGGGAGAAAGGAGTCATCTTCCGGGAAGCTTACGAGAGCCGTGCGGTCTTCTACCGTATCGGGGGCTTCGTTTGGCGATTCGACAGTTGGTGCCGGAGAGTTGTTTGCTTCCGACCTGGGTGCTTTGGTCTCGTCGGGAGCCGGAGCAAAACGTTCACAGCTGTGAAGAAGGGAGGCGAGAAGTAGAAGAAGAGATAGCTTTCGCATGTCAGTTCTCTAGCGATGCCTCTTTTCCAGCCATACTGCAAGCAGGGAGATGTCAGCAGGAGTGATTCCACTGATTCGTCCCGCCTGTCCGAGAGTTGCCGGACGGATTTCAGCGAGTTTGAACTGAGCCTCTTTCTTCAATCCGGTTATGCCGGAGTAATCCATATCGTCCGGTAGTTTGCGGTTATCGAGTTTGCGAGTGCGTTCCACCATGTCCTGCTGACGCCGGATGTATCCTTCGTACTTTACGTCGATTTCGACCTGTTCCCAGATTTCGGGATCGTATCTGGAAATAAGCGCGGAATCGAAATCGGCGTGGCTCGACTCGGGGCGCCGGAGCCATTTTGCCAATGATCCTTCGGCGGTGTGGGTTGTTTCGAGAATATTGCGGAGTTCTGTGATTTCCGCCTGCTTTGCCACAGAGGCTTCGCGGAAAGACGATTCAATCAATCCATGCGTTGTGGCTGTCTCGAGTAGGCGGAGGTCCGCATTGTCGTGGCGCAGGAGAAGACGGTGCTCGGCACGGCTCGTGAACATACGATACGGTTCGTCGGTTCCCTTTGTGACGAGATCATCGATCATGACTCCGATGTATGCTTCATCCCTCGCAAGAATGAACTCCGGTTTGCCGGCTGCTTTGAGCGCGGCATTTGCTCCTGCAACCAGTCCCTGACCGGCTGCTTCTTCGTATCCGGAAGTTCCGTTTATCTGCCCTGCGAAATAGAGGCCGGCGATCTTTTTTGTTTCCAGTGTCGGGAAAAGCTGTGTGGGAACGCAGTAGTCGTATTCGACGGCGTAACCGGGGCGAATGATTTCGACATTCTCTAATCCGGGGATGGAATGAATGAAGTCGTATTGCACGTCAAAAGGGAGAGACGTCGAGACTCCGTTGATATAATACTCGTGTGTCTGCCTTCCTTCCGGTTCGAGGAAGACCTGGTGGCGTTCCTTATCTGCGAATCGGACCACTTTGTCCTCGATGGAGGGGCAGTAGCGCGGTCCTACCCCTTCAATCTTTCCGGAATACATCGGTGACTTGTCGAGGTTGTCGAGAATGACCTGGTGGGTTTGCGGGTTCGTGTAGGAGATCCAGCACGGCAATTGTTCCACGTGGAACATTTTGTCTGCCCAGTCGTTCAGGGAAAAGATATCGTCGGGAGCTTTCTTCACTTCCCGGGATCGGAATGAAAAGAGGGGAGGGGGAGTATCACCGTCCTGACGTTCGCACTTGGTGAAGTCAATGGATCTCCCGTTCAGGCGACAGGGAGTGCCGGTTTTGAAACGCTCCACCTCAAAGCCGAGACGGATCAGGTCGTCACTGAGTGTAGAGGTGGCATCTCCCATCCGCCCGCCTTTTTCATTCTGGAGGCCGACATGCATCAATCCCCGCATGAATGTGCCTGTCGTCACGATGACAGCGGATGACTCGATACGTACTCCGAGGCTTGTCTCGATTCCGCCCACTTCGTCGTTATCAACAATAAGTCTGGCAACGTTTCCCTGGTGGAGGTCGATCCGTTCCTCGGCCTCGATCATCCACTTCATGCGAAACTGGTAAGCTTTCTTGTCGCACTGAGCTCGTGGTGCGCGGACGCTCGGTCCTTTCCGTGCATTGAGAATCCGGAACTGAATTGCAGTCGCATCCGTATTCAATCCCATGACTCCACCGAGGGCATCAATCTCTCGAACCATATGACCTTTCCCCAGCCCGCCAATCGCCGGGTTGCAGGACATTTGTCCCAGGGTGTCGAGATTCTGACTCAGCAATGCGACCTTTGCCCCGACCCGTGCTGCTGCCATGGCTGCCTCCACTCCCGCGTGGCCTCCACCGATAATCAGTACGTCGTATTTTTCCGGATAAATAAACATCTCGATATAGTAAAATGTTCCACGTGGAACATCTCGATTGTACAGCCTGCTCGAGACTATTTCAAATCTGCCCGCCTTTGGATCTCCGTCTCACGCAACGCCAGTATTTGGTCAACCTTCCTTCCAAAGTCCCCGTAGATCTTTTCAGAGGCATCAAAAAATGCCTGATCGCTGGAAAGTCGAAACAGAACGCGTTCGATAGAATCCCACGAATCTTCTAGCCATTCGTATCGATTTTTTACCTGCGATCGTATCAAGTGTAGAAAGCAGCTCGCTGCATCAGAATCGCCCTGGCTTCTCTGGCAGCCTAAATAGTAAATGTACGCCCGGAGATAGTATTTGAACGGGTATTCCGGCATGTAGGATAGGTCCTCCTGATACATAAGGGCGTGGTTCTCGAAAAGCCGAAACGCTTCTTCAAGAGACTTGCCAAAGAAATGGCGGAACGCGTAGCCTTCATCCAATCCCTCCTGGGCTCTCTTCCAATCGTCCTGATCCGGTATCTTCATTCTCAGCGCTGGCATTGAGCTCATGATTCTCGGGGAGGAGGTGTCTCCATGGAGTCACCAGTGGATCGGCACAATGCTTGCTTGTTGTTTCCCTAAATGACTGTCAAATCGACCTTGAAGCAAAATCGCTTTTCCCGTTTGAGGAATTTCTCCGCGATTTGATCCATTGTGTTCTCCCGCTCTCCCGCTCTCCCGCTCTCCCGCTCTCCCGCTCTCCCGCTCTCCCGCTCTCCCGCTCTCCCGCTCTCCCGCTCTCCCGCTCTCCCGCTCTCCCGC
>JAKSBG010000248.1 GCA_022361255.1 Verrucomicrobiales bacterium | reverse complement strand
GACGCCCCTTGAGACTAAGGGGCTGACGCCATTCCTTACGATGTTCAACAACACCCAACCCATATCATCATGACAGGCTGCAACAGCTTCTTCCAATCCGGTCTCGCCAATCGTCGCGAGTTCTTTCAAGTAGGGGCCGCCGGCGCACTCGGCTTAACCCTTCCTGAGCTCCTCAAGACGGAGGCCAAAGGGCAGGCGAAATTTTACGAGTCCAAAGAGGGCGTCGCCAAGTCGCTAATCCACATTTACCTCCCCGGTGGTATGGCTCATCAGGAGACCTGGGACCCGAAGCCGTACGCACCGTCTGAGTATCGCGGTCCTTATAAGCCGATCAATACAAATGTGGATGGGCTTCAGTTCAGTGAGAATTTCAAGCACCTTGCCAAGGTGGCGGACAAGATGACCGTGATCCGTTCGATGACACACGGCGAAGCCGCTCACGAGCGGGGGACACACAACATGTTCACCGGTTATCGTCCGAGTCCGGCAATTAACTTCCCGAGCTTTGGCTCCGTGATCTCTCACGAGTTTGGTCCGCGGAAAAATCTTCCTGCCTACGTTTGTGTGCCGAATGTGCCGAACGAATACGCGGGGACAGGGTATCTCAGCTCGATGTATGGCCCCTTTTCCGTGGGTAGCGATCCCGCAGCGGACAAGGGCTTCAAGGTTCGTGACTTGACGCTCCCCGGCGGGGTTGACGCAGCGCGCTTTGAGCGCCGGCGGACACTGCTTGAGGCAGTTGACAGCCATTTCCGCAATGTAGAGAAGGCTGATGCCATCGATGCAATGGATTCCTTCTACCAGCGCGCTTACGGCCTGATCAGTTCCGCCGAAGCCCGCGATGCTTTCGACCTCACGAAAGAGGACGATAAAATGAAGAATCGCTACGGCAAAAACACTGCCGGTATGAGAATGCTTCTCGCCCGCCGCCTTGTTGAATCCGGCGTACGTCTCGTCACGATGACTTACGGCAGCTGGGACCACCACGACAGGATTAAGGACAATATTGCCCGCCAGGTTCCTTCCTTTGACCAGGCGCTTGCGACACTTCTTTCCGATCTGGATGATCGTGGTCTTCTTGATTCCACTCTTGTGATGGTGTCATCTGAATTTGGTCGTACTCCGAAAATCAACAAGACTGACGGCCGCGACCACTGGCCGCGCGTTTTCTCAACCATGCTTGCGGGCGGTGGAATCAAACGCGGTTATGTCTACGGTTCTTCCGATTCGCTCGCGGCTGAGCCCGATACGAATCCTGTTGATGTTCAGTCCTTTGCGAAAACGGTCTATGCCCAGTTGGGGATCAATGCCGACAAAGAACTGATCGCTCCCGGACCGCGCCCGATGGAAATCGTCGATGGCGGCAGTGTCATTGAAGACATCGTTGCCAAAGCGTCTGCGTAATTTTTCACTTCTTCAAACTATGAATCGCATCCTGAGTTTTCAGCGTGCGGCTCTCGGGTTGCACCCTGCAAAAGTGTCGACGCTCTTCGCGTTGGCGCTTCTTTGCGTATCCGGTGTCACCTCACGGGCTGCTTCTCCCGACTTTTCCACCACCATTCCCCGTGGTGGCCAACGAGGCTCGGAAGTCAAAGTCACTTTTCACGGCAATCGTCTTGAAGATGCCAAAGAGGTCCTCTTTCACGGGAAGGGGATCGCTTTCAAGGATCTCAAGGTTCTGGACGCGAGAAAAGTGGAGGCTACTCTGGTGATTGCTCCTGACTGCCGGTTGGGTGAGCACCATCTGCGGCTTCGATGCGACAGCGGTATCAGCTACGCACGGAACTTCTGGGTATCCCAGTTTCCAAATGTGGCAGAGGTCGAGCCTAATGACGATTTTGAGAATCCCCAGAAAATCGATCTCAATGTCACAATTGAAGCTGAGGCAAAGGCGGAAGAGACTGATTATTACCTGGTTACCGCTAAGAAAGGTCAGCGACTTTCCGTTGAGGTGGAAGGGCTCCGGATCAATAATATCCGAAACAATATCGCGATTGACCCCTTTGTTACGATTCTGAACAAAGATCGTTTCGAACTCGCATCTGCGGATGGTTCCGCATTGCTCAAGCAGGAATCAATTCTGCAAGTTGAGATCCCGGAAGACGGGGAATACATCGTTGAAGTTCGCGACTCTGCGTATCAGGGCCGTGGACGCTACCGTGCTCACATTGGAACGTTTCCGAGACCAACGGGAATTTATCCGGCGGGAGGACAGGCAGGAACGGAGGTCGAGTTCACTCTGGTTGGAGACGTCAAAGGAAGTTACAAGACGAAGGCGAAAGTTCCGGCGGAAACTGCAGAGGGAACTTTCGGTGTATTCGGTGAAAGGGACGGTCAGTTCCCGCCTTCACCGAACTACGTGAGAATCAGTGATTTTGGAAATGTTCTTGAGACGGAGCCGAACAACACTCACACCGAGGTCAAGTCCGTGGCAGCGCTTCCTCAGGCGTTCAATGGCATTCTCGAAAAGGACGGGGACATCGACTATTTCAAGTTTTCAGCGAAAAAGGGGCAGCGGTTTCGTTTTCGCGTTTTCGCCGACCAGATCGGGTCTCCGGTTGATCCGGTCCTGAATCTCTATGACGCCAAGATGAAGTCCCTGGGCGGAAGCGATGACGCAGACGGGACTAAGGACAGCAGAGTTGATTTCAACTGCCCCGCTGACGGCGAGTATTTCGTCCGGATCAAGGACATGCTGGACCGTGGCGGAGAGGACTATATCTACCGGATCGAGTCGGAAGTCTCAGAGAAGAGAATTGACGTAACGATGCCGGAGATGCTTCGGCGTGACCTGCAATACCGGAAGCAGTTCAACGTTCCCCGTGGCGGGTACTACACCATGGCTGTGAACACCACACGTCGCGGATACTCCGGGGATCTGGTATTTGATCTTCCGAAGCTCCCAGCCGGAGTTACCTGGGAGGCGGGCACAATTCCAAAGACAGTAAGCCAGTTTCCGATTCTCTTGAAAGCCGCCCCGGATGCTCCCATCGCAGGCGGACTTTACGAACTGAAGGTAAAAGGTACTGATCCGAAAAACCCGGTTGAGGGAACTTTCAAACAGCCTCTTGACCTGGTTCGCGGCCCCCAGAACGGAGTGGAATACTACACCCGCTACAACAACGATCTGCCCATCGCAGTAGTCGAGGCGATCCCGTTCAGCGTGACGATCGATCAACCAAAGGTTCCGATCGTTCGCAACGGAACGATGAAGTTAAAGGTTCGTGCCCACCGCAAAGAAGGATTTGATAAGAAAATTACGGTGCGTTTCCCGTGGCGCCCGCCGGGCATTACGACCCCGGCTACGATGACCTTTGGTGAAAAAGATACCGAGATTGAGTATGAATTGAATGCAAACTCCAGTGCTGAAATCAACGACTGGAAGATCAATTTGATCGCCGAGGCTGACGGAGGCAAGGGTGTCATGATGACGGCCTCACCGTTTGTTAATTTGTCAGTCGAGGAACCCTTCGTGAACATGAAGCTTTCCATGGCGACGACGAAACAGGGAGAAGCCGTCGGGATGGTCGCCGAAGTGGAAAACCTTCGTGAGTTTCCGGGGCAGGCTGATACGCAGATTTTCGGTATTCCGGCGCATTCGACTGCCGAGGTCATGAAAATCGACAAAGGCACTTCCAGTCTCAATATTCCGATCACCACGACGGAAAAAACTCCGGTCGGTCAGCACAAAAATCTCTTCTGCACCGTAACCATCATGCAAAATGGAGAGCCGATTCTCCATCGCGTTGGAATGGGCGGAGTACTCCGTGTCGATCCCAAGCCGAAGGATGCAGCACCAAAACCGGCAGCTCCCGCGAAGAAAGTTGCGGCGGCTCCGGCGAAGGAGAAGCCTTTGTCCCGACTCGAACAACTTCGTCTTGACGCGAAGAAAGCTGCTGAGAGTCAGTAATATTCAACATTTTTCGTTCTCCGTTTTCCCACACACTGCCCACACCCCGATATGAAATCAGTTCTGCCATTTCTCGGAATCATCAGTCTTGCTTTGCCTGCCGTTTCGCGGGCAGAGACGAAAATCGATTTCGCAAAAGACATCGCGCCGATTCTGGAATTCAATTGCGTGAGTTGCCACTACGAAGGGGAGGTCAAAGCGGGACTTCGGATGGACAAAGCCAGTCTTTTCTGGGAAGGCGGAGACGGAGGGCCGGCTCTTGTAAAAGGAAAACCCGACGAGTCGCTGCTTATCGAGCTTGTCTCGCTCCCGGCAGACGATTCTGACGTCATGCCCCCGAAAGGCCGGACTCTTCACGATCATGAGATCGCGAAGCTTCGTCAGTGGATCTCTGAAGGCGCTGTATGGCCCGAGGAAGTAGTGTTGGAGCCGAAGGATGAAGAGGATTTCTCTGACGCAAAGCCTCTCGAGGACAAAGGGAAAGCGATGGTGAAAATCGAGGTTTTCCCTCCGGACATCACTCTGGAGACCAAGCGCGACACACAGAGCGTTGTCGTGATGGCGACATATGAGGATGACACCACTGTCGACGTGACGAAGAATGCGACTTTTACCTTCGAAGATCCGTCCCTCGTCGATCTGAAAACCCGCAGCCATTTCAAGCCTGCCAAAGACGGTCAAACCAAACTGAATGTGAAGGTTGCAGATAAGACGGCTTCGGTGCCCGTTGTTGTGAAAGATTCTGCCAAAGACCGCCCCATCAGCTTCCACCTCGACGTGATGCCGGTTTTCATGCGCGACGGGTGTAATACGGGCGCGTGTCATGGTTCCGCTCGTGGTCAGGACGGATTCATGCTTTCTCTTTTCGGATACGATCCGAATGGTGATCACTTCCGACTGACTCGTGAGTTGGCTGGACACCGGATCAATTTGGCGATCCCGGAAGAATCCCTTCTCGTCGAGAAATCCATCGAGGCAGTTCCTCATACCGGAGGAAAACTCATGGAAAAAGGCAGCCACGGATACAACACGATGGTGGAGTGGATTAAGAATGGGGCGCTCAATGACAAGCCAGAGGAAGTTCTTACGGTAACCGATCTTTACGTCTATCCGCCGAAGCTTGTATTGGAGGGAGCCGGAGCCACACAGCAGATGACGGTTCGCGCGAAATACTCTGACGGACACGATCGTGACGTGACTCATCTCGCGGTATTTATCACAAACAACGAGCCGACTGCGGCAATCAGCAAGGAAGGTCTCGTTACCGCAGGGAAACGTGGTGAAGCCTTCATCATGGCTCGTTTCGAGACAAAGACCGTCGGCATCCAGACCATTGTGATCCCCGAGGATCTCGAATACACACGTCCTGAGATGACGGAAAACAATTACATCGACGGGCTTGTTCACGACAAACTGCACAAGCTTCGCGTTGTTCCTTCCGGGAATTGTTCTGACGACGAATTCCTTCGCCGCGTGTCGCTCGATATTGCGGGTCAACTTCCTACCGTTGAAGAATTCAATCAGTTCATGTCTGACAAGAGCCCGGACAAACGCGCAAAGCTGGTTGACCGCCTTCTCGAACGCAAAGAGTTTACCGAGATGTGGGTGATGAAGTGGTCTGAGCTTCTTCAGATCCGTTCAGACAATAACATTGCGCAGGGCATTTCCTACAAGTCTGCTCTTCTCTACAATGGATGGCTCCGTGAACGCATTGCCGCGAATGTTCCGCTTAATGAAATTGTGATTGAGTTGATGGGTGCGGAAGGGGGCACGTTCTCCAATCCGGCGACCAATTTCTATCAGATCGAGCGGGACTCGTTAAAGCTTTCCGAAAACGTCGCCCAGGTTTTCATGGGAATGCGTCTCCAGTGTGCCCAGTGCCACAACCACCCCTTTGACCGGTGGACCATGGATGACTATTACAGCTGGGCGGCATTCTTCTCCCAGATTGGAAGAAAGCAGGGAGTCGATCAGCGCGAGCAGATCATCTACAACCGTGGCAGTGGTGAGGTAAAACATATCGTCGGAGGGCGCACCATGGCCCCGAAATTCCTGGGTGGGGAAACACCTGATGTGAAGGGCAAGGATCGCCGTGTTGTCATGGCGGAATGGCTGGCTTCACCAGACAATCCCTACTTTGCGAGAAACGTTGTGAATATGGTTTGGGCTCATTTCTTCGGCGTAGGAATCATTGACCCGGTTGACGACGTTCGTGTCAGTAACCCGGCGTCAAACCCCGAGCTTCTCACCGCTCTCGCTCAGCGGTTCGAAGGTGAATACGAATATGACTTCAAGCAGCTCGTGCGTGATATCTGCAACTCCGCAACTTATCAGCGGACCACAAAAGAAAATGCATCGAACAAAGATGACCTGAATAACTTCGCGAAGGCACGCGTCCGGCGTCAGCGAGCCGAGGTGATGCTTGATACGATTACGCAGGTGACGGAAACGAAGAACAAGTTCCGCGGCCTTCCTCTCGGATCCAGAGCCGTACAGATTGCAGATGGAAGGACCACCGACTACTTCCTGACAACATTTGGCCGAGCGACTCGCGAAACCGTGTGCTCCTGTGAAGTAAAGATGGATCCCAGCCTTTCCCAGGCCCTGCACCTCCTCAACGGTCCGACAGTCACGACAAAGATCGAGCAGGGGAAAGTGGTGAACGGTCTGATCGCTGCCGGCAAGACTCCCGAGCAGGTGATCGAAGATATCTACGTTCGTTGTTTCACCCGCAAGCCCACCGCAGAGGAAATGAAGCAGCTCATGGCGCAGGTAAAAGCAGTCGGCGACGACAAGGCGCAGGTTGAGATGGTTCTCAACGACGTGTTCTGGGCAGTTCTGAACTCGAAAGAATTTATGTTCAATCACTGATGGGAGTGAATAACTCCCTGTCTGTCGGAACCGACTGGTGGGTTATTATTCCGGGAAGGATTATTTGAACGGCACCGGAGTTCTCCTCCGCCGTCAGATGCCCTCGTCTTTGGAGTGGAACCGGAAATCTCCGGATCAATTCGAAGGGGAAGTGACTCACGCGAAAGGGGTAGAATGCGGTAAAGGAGATTGGCAGAGTTCGCTGAGGTGGGCGATGTCGAGTGACTGAAGATATCTGGTGGAGTCGGCGGAGACTCCGATCCTCCATTGGGTTAACTATCGAAAGCTTTTACATCAAATAGGGCGGTTGCGTGTAGAAATCCTGTCTGTGGTTGCGGGAGAGCGGTTGACGGTAGGGGTAGTGCTCTCGAAGGAGAGGGTTCAGAATTTCTTCTGCAACTCCGTCCGTACTCCGAATCCTTTTTCGCCATCATCATCGAGACTGCCGAATCCGCCGATTTGGAAAAGCATGCTCTGGTTCAGCTGCTGCTGATACTGCAGACCGATAGCACCGGTGACCGTTTCTTCTCCGGTGGGTGTCTCCGTTCTTACGACTCCGGCGGAATAGAGAAGCTGGCGCCGTTCTTCGTCATCGAGAAACTGCTGGTAGGATATTTCAAACCCGAGTGCGTCCCCTGTGTTTGCATCAAGGGGAGCGCCGTAGGTGCCGATGCCGACGGCTCGTTGCAGGAAGCTGAATCCGCCCAATGGACCGCCGTTTGCCGGATCACGCGCTGCTGAGGTATAGTCTCCGTGCTCGGAATACGTGCTGAAGGTGAGAATATCCTCGCTGTGTTTCATTGTTCGCGACAACTGGTGGGTGAGCAGCCATCCGTCATTCACAGTTCGGCTTTTCGAGTGCATGGCAAAGGAACCGTTGGCCCGAAAGGTTGAACTCCAGTATCCGTGGCGGGCGATGCGGCCGATGCCAACGAACGCTCCGTCTCCGGAGCCGCCGTTTTCGGGGTTGGTTCCGTCAACGTAAGCGGCGTCAATTTCGAGTGTCTGCTTCGGGTAATCCCATGTGCTGGAGAGTCCGTAGAGAACGGCGCCGGAGTCGCGAAGGCGGTCGTTGCGATGAATTTCGTTAAAGGCAAACCAGGCCGAAACACGTGTCGCAGAGGCATTCATGCGGAAGAAATTGTGTTTTGTCAGGGCAAAAGCATCGACATTGTCGTTGGCAAGGATGCCGTTTTGCAAAACCAGGGGCTGGCGGCCGAGGGAGAATCCGAGATCGAGGCCCAGCCTGTCATCGGGATCGAGTCGCGGGAAGAGTTCGTCGAGATAGCCTTCAAAAAAGAAGGTGTGCGGCTCGCCGTCGAAACCGTTTTGAAAACGGGTTTTGTCGCCCTGCATTCTTGCCACCCCGGTGAAGGCGCTCTCGTCATCGAGCGGGCGGAACCCGATGAGGAAGCGCTCCGTGCTGGTGAGCTGAAAATTCCCGAAGAGATCGAGTCGGTTGGCCCATTCATTGGTTCGTGGGCCGCCTGCAGATTCGAAGGATTGCATTGCGGTTCGGAGATTTCCGAAGGCGAAAAAGGAGGGGCGCCATGTCGCTCCGGTAAGTCCTTCCCTACCGGGGTCAACAGGACCGGAAGAAAGAAAACGATCTTTCCCGAAAAGGCTGCGGCGGTCGGGGACATCTGTCGTCACATCGTCAGGAGCCCTTTCTGCAAGCATGTTTTCCCGATCAATATTTTCCGGGAACAGTGAATCGTCGATTCTCTCCGTAATCGTTTTCTGGCGCTGTGGGAGGTCTTTTCCGAAGTCGTCGATGGACACGGCTTCATCACTGAGTCCCAGAGCGTGTTCATCAGCAAAAGCGGATGGGCACAGAAGGGCAAAAATCGCGATGTGAAAAATCGCGACCGACCCCGGAAGAATGCTGTATAAACGGATCTTCACAATCATTCGTCGGCTGGAACGTCGGCTGGAACGTCGGCTGGAACGTCGGCTGGAACGTCGGCTGGAACGTCGGCTGGAACGTCGGCTGGAACGTCGGTGGGTTCAGGAGAGGATGGCGTTTCGGTCAATGTGGGAAAGAGTTCCGATTCCGGTCCGGTCGGCAAAAGCGGTAAGCCTTCCGGGACACCGCCCGGCCAGAGTTCGGGAAGGAGCGGTCCCAGATTCTGGATCATGAAATCCTTCACTTCGCGAATCGATCCCAGAGCCGCTTCGCGGGCAGCAAGTTCCTCGTCTGAGATGTGGGGAAAGGGGTATTCTGCCATTGCGACATACATCACGTCTGATTCCTCAGGGGATAGATCGTGCCTCACCTGCTCTCCCGGAGCTGCAATTGTGACGGTGTTCTCCCAGATCAATACAGTGCCGCCCCGCCTGTTCCCCTGTGAGTCGACTTTGTGACCAAAGGCAACTCTTTGCGCTACCTCTTTAGGTGAAAGGTTCATGTCGAATCCAACCGGGGAAATTTTTTTCACGAGATTTACGGGAACCATCTGGGCCTTCAATTTGAGATCGACGTGGTAGGGCATTGCCCCGGTGAGTTGGTCTTTGTCGAGCCGATACCCGGCAGTTCGGTGTGACAGTGGAGGAATCGTCCTGAACTGCTTTCGAGCTCCGCCGCCGCGACCGGTGTGGACATTGGCGGCCGTCGCGGGACGGACAAAGGGGAGAGGATCAATCGAAGTATTGAGAGGAAGGATTGATTCGCGTTCGTCGCCAGCGAGGTTGCGGGTCACAAATTTTGACTGGAGTGAAAAGAGGAACGGGTCCGGGCGCCACTCAAGGTCTTCTTTCCTGAAGGGAAGCCCCGCGGCCTCTTTCCACGAATTTTGCTCAAGCCACGTACCCGTTTTCGGCGCGTTGGCGTGCACATAGGACGAATGAAGATCCCGCAGGTCCCCGTTGGGATCGCGATCACCGGAACGGAGAAGGACCCGGCCGTGCGCATCTGTCAGGGTAACTTCGAGATACATAACCCGTTCGGCGTCGAAGCCGGTTGGAACGGCGTGCCCTTTCATGGGATTGTGGACGTCGATCTCGAAAGCAAGAGAGCGGTTATCGTTCCGGGTAGTGCGAAATTCTCCGAGCTGGAGTCCCCGTCTGAGAATTCGGGTTCGCTCTACATGTGCTTTGTTTAAGAGGCGGAACTGCCTGTCGAGAAGAAGGCGGGCGGATTTTCGGCGCATAGCCGCTCCGACGGCATCGTCCGGATCGTGCCAGGGAAAGGCGGCTCCTGCGAGGCGGCGGTTGCGCTCCGTTTCTGACAGATTCTCCTCGAAGCGTTCGGTTCCCCAGCCTTTCTCCCAGCGGAAGGTAAGCCAGTCGGTGAGGACATGCTTTTTCGCGGACCGGGCGGCGGTGCGGAGGTTCTCTTTCTCCGCTGCTTTTTTGACATCGGGATCCGGGGTCTTGAGTGTCTTGACGTATTCGAGCAGTTCCTTTGACTCCAGTTTCAATGTGTGTCGGAAACGGGTTCCCCAGGTGAATTCGGCTGTGTCGACGGAGTGAGGAAAAAGTCCCGGGTGCACGATGCTGTAGTCGGGGCCAATGAACATGTGATTGGTCCGTTTTCTCGGCTTCGTAGGTTTTCCTTCTTTGGGATCACGAGGGGAGTTGCGGACGCGTGCGATCGGTTCGTAGGCATAGTTCAAGTCACGTCCGGGGGTGGAAAAGCGATCTTCATCCGGAACGACTGTGCCGGGTTTGACTCCCATGTGGCAGTCCTGACAGGATGTCCCCTCTTTTGCTGCCGGAGAGTGTTTGAATTCGGTGGAAGCAGATTCAAGGCGGATTCCGGTAGGGGAGTTCACATCGTGGCACATCGAGCACTGGCCGGATTTTGCGATGACGGGGGATTCCACGACATCGTTGTGGGCAAGCTTTCCACGTTCATCCGGATCGATGACGAGGCCAAACTCTTCATTTTTGAGAATGGCCTGAAATTCATCGCCTCCACCGGGGCCGTAGATTGGATCAGAGAGAGGGCCTTTCGTCAGCGAAATGCGGCCGCTCGTTGTTCCGAAATCCTTGTCGACCCGGTGACAGGTGATACAGGTGACACCCTCACGAACCGCGGGGGAGCGATGGAGGACGGATCCATAGATATTCTCTTCGCGCTCCATCCCGACCGGAGTATGGCAACGGATGCAAAAATCTCCGTTGGTACCTTCGGTACGGCGAGTGATGAAAGTGTGCATTGAGTTGAACACCGGACTCATCATGGCGTAAGCATGGGGAGATACAGACCACTCTTCGAAATGATCCGGATGGCACTGAGAGCAGCTTGCCGCTGTGGGGTATTGATTTTCTTCACGCAAGCTTTCGAGATAGGTTCGGTGTGCTTCGTCGGCGACAGGATTGATCGTTCGGTCCTCGTCTGCATCGCAGACGCCAAGCCACAAGGCAACCAGGCCCGGCGGGAAAAGCGCAAAGACTCGAAAAATTGGTAGAGGGGTAAGCATCTTATAAAATATATAGAAATTATTGAAATTAACAAAAGTTTATTTTATATTTCTGCAGAAATTACAATAAGTCCAATTTTGAGAGCGATCTCCTTCATTTCCCTCTTCGCAGGCCTGCTGTCATCAGGCGTGTCTCTTGCCCAGCGTCCGCCCATTCCGGCGGGGATGGTAGTCGGTGTCGAAACGTGCCGCGACTGCCACGAGGAAATGGTGATGGAGTGGGAGCAATCTTCCCACGCGACATCACTCGAGAAAATGACATCTTCAGATGTCACCGCAAAGATTGCCGGAAAACTGGGTCTGGAACTCTCTGAAATTCCCATGACCGCGAGCTGTATCCGGTGCCATTTCACACAGGAAAATCTCACAGGGACAGCCCAGACGACCACCGCAGTCAGCTGTGAAAGCTGCCACGGCGGAGCGCTTGACTGGATTGAAGAACACAATCAGAAGGCAATTTCGCGTGAAGCGAGGATCGAAAATTCGAAGGCTCATGGAATGGCTCACCCGGCGTCTGTTCTGGATGTTTCCCGATCCTGTTTCGAATGCCATGTCATCGATGATGAACAGCTTGTGAATCACGCCGGCCACCCTGCTCTTACAGAAGGTTTCGAGCTGTTGTCGTGGTATTCCGGAGAAGTGAAACACAATTTCCTCGTATCAAAGGGGGATTCATCGGTAAAAGATCATTCCGAAGAGCCGCAGTCAGTACCGCAGAACCGGAAGAGAATGTATTTTCTCAGCGGGAAGCTTTTGCATCTGGGATATCTCATGCAGTCGCTAGCCACTGCCAGAGATGCTCCCGTCGATAAAACGGGGAAATTCATTCGTCTCGAGAACGGGAACTTCACCTATGCCGTTCAGTTGGCTCGAGGAATCAAGCGAATCCAGCGCGATATGGAAGATGTTCTT
>JAKSBG010000015.1 GCA_022361255.1 Verrucomicrobiales bacterium | reverse complement strand
TGCTGCACACCGGCGATTTCAAAACGCGCCCCGCCCCCGGAGCAGAACTCTGCACCCCGCGCGCGGCCGATACGCTCATCATGGAAACGACTTTCGGTATTCCCAAATTCACCCTTCCCCCGTCCGGGGTGGTCGTTGCTTCTATGGTGAAATTCGTCAAAGAGACGATTGAAGAGGAAAAGGTCCCCGTCTTTCTCGCCTACTCACTGGGCAAAGCACAGGAGATTCTTCTCTCGCTTGAGCAGCACATTCCGGAAATTCCGCGTCTCGTTCACAGCTCCGTCGCAAAGATGAACGAAGTCGTCAGCTTGCTTGGTTACGATATTCCGGAGTGCCGCGAATTCATTCCAGCCGAAGGAGCACCGAAGGGTCATCTCATCGTTATGCCACCGAACGCCGCCCGCAGCAGGGCCGTTCGGCGTCTCAGAAAATCACTTCGTCTTGCCATGATCAGCGGTTGGGGAATGGATTCGGGAGCGAAATATCGCTACCAGTGCGATGAGGTATTTCCCCTCTCTGACCACGCCGGATACGATGACCTCATCGATTTCGTGGAGAAAGTGAAGCCGGAACGCGTCTACACCATTCATGGATATGTCGACGAGTTCGCACGGGACCTCCGCGACCGGAACTTCGACGCCTGGCCGCTGCGCGCCGAAACGCAACTTGAGCTTTCACTGTCCGCGCAACTCAAAAACCAACAGGGTAAGGTGTCTGACTCAACCCTGTCAGGTCTTCCATCCAACAGGGTTGAATCCGCGCCTGATTCGGAATTTGGTTTGTTTGTCAGGGTGTGTGAGGAAATCCGCAAGTCCACCGGCAATTTGGCGAAGCAGGAAATCCTTGCCGAATTTCTCCGCTCGCTGGAATCCCCTACCCTCGAACACGCGGTGACTTTTTTGAGCGGAAAAGCGCTGCCGAGAACTTCTGAAATTCGGACCGCCAATATCGGGTGGTCAATCGTGAGGCAGGCACTCCTTGATATATCGGGACTAACACTTCCACAATATCGCCAACTTTCCTCTTCTCAGGCTGACGCGGCGCGAACCACCCATCTCGTCCTCCGGGGAAAAACCGACCCGAAGCCTCACTCGATCAGCGAGGTTGCGGAGGAGTTTGTCGACCTCGCGGCGACTTCCGGCCAGACCGGGAAGCTTCGGCGGCTCCGCGAAATACTGTCGCATTTTCATCACAGCGAAGCCGCCTTGATCGTTGGCATCCTCACCGGAGACCTCCGGATCGGCCTCAAGGAAGGGCTTCTCGAAATCGCGATAGCGGAAGCATTCTCACGGCCTGTATCCGAGGTCCGTCAAGCTCATATGCTGACGGGGGATCCGGGAAAGACGGCACGCCTCGCCCGCGAAAACAGGCTCAGCGACGCGGGAGTCACCTGGTTCACCCCGCTGAAGGTCATGCTGGCAAGTCCTGAAGAAACCGCAGCCGACATTTATGCCAGACTCGGGAACAAAAACGGTGCCATTTGGCTGGAAGATAAATTCGACGGAATCCGTGCGCAGCTTCACAGGCAGGGAGACCGGGTCGAAATCTATTCACGCGATCTTCGACCGGTCAGCGAACAGTTTCCGGAGATCGTTGCCTCCGCCCGCCATCTGGATCGGGACGTGATCCTCGACGGGGAAATCATTGCCTACGCCGACGGGCGAAAACTCACCTTTTTCGATCTACAAAAGAGACTGGGCAGAAAAGGGCTCATGACCGAGCAGGGCGATCTGTTTTTCGGGGAGGCGATCCCTGTACAGTTCATTGCCTTTGACCTTCTCGGAATCGACGGCACCGGAAAGCTGGAACTCCCGCTGACCGAACGGAGAGAACTTCTCAACGACATCGCCATTCCCGACGGAATAGAACGTTGCGAGGTCTTCTTTGCCGACACGGCAGAGGAGATTGACGACGCCTTCAATGAAGCCAGGCGCCGGAACAACGAGGGACTGATCGCGAAGGATCCTGATAGCGTCTATTCACCGGGACACCGGGGAAAGCAGTGGCTGAAGCTGAAGAAGGCGATGCCGACTCTCGACGTTATCGTCGTGAAAGCTCAACAGGGCCACGGGAAGAGGGCGCACGTGCTCAGTGACTACACCTTCGCAGTCCGTGACGAATCGTCCGGGGAGCTCAAGGTGATAGGAAAGGCCTATTCCGGTCTCACTGACCTTGAAATAGAAGAGCTGACCGCCCACTTCCGTTCCCGGACAATTGAAAAGAAGCGGGACACCCACATTGTCGATCCCGACGTCGTTCTCGAGATCGCATTTGATTCCATCAACCCCGGCAAACGACACAACTCCGGGCTGGCGCTACGCTTCCCGAGAATCAAAGCGATTCGCAGCGATAAAACGATAGCTGATATCGACACCCTGGCCTACGCCCGGAAGCTGAGCACACTATCCTAGCTACAATTTTTCCGCCGCTTCCTTCAGGATCCGCTCCGTGACGTCCCAACTGATGCACGGGTCCGTCACTGACTGTCCCCACTTCATTGCCGGGAGATCGTCGAGAATCTTCTGATTTCCCTCTTCCAGATTGCTCTCCAGCATCGCGCCGACGATATTCCGGTTTCCGGCGACACGCTGGGCCACGACGTCTTCGAAGACACCCGGCATTTTCTCGAAGTCCTTGGAGCAGTTTGCATGACTGGCATCAACAACGATCGCTTCTGATACCCCGCCATTCCGCAATGCCTCGATCGCAGACTGAACCGATTCCGCATCGTAATTCGGACCGTCATCCCCGCCGCGTAAAACGGTGTGGCAATTCGGGTTCCCCTTCGTGCTGACCATGGAGGCAACGCCCTCGGGACTGATGCCGAAGAAAGTCTGCTCGGCCACGGCTGCCTTCAGTGCGTTTACGACGACATTCATCCCGCCCCAGGTGGCATTTTTGAATCCGACCGGCATGGAAAGGCCGGAAGCCATCTGCCGGTGCGTCTGTGACTCCACGGTGCGCGCGCCGATCGCAGCCCAGCAGATCAGATCAGCAATATATTGCGGAGTGATCGGGTCGAGAAACTCTGTCGCTGTGGGCACCCCGATATCGAGAATGTCGCAGAGCAGCTTTCGCGCGATGGAGAGGCCGGTCGCAAGATCCGCAGTTCCGTCGAGGTCCGGATCCATGATCAAACCTTTCCACCCCACCGTGGTACGAGGTTTCTCAAAGTAAACCCGCATGACGATTTCGAGCTTGTCTTTCACCTCGTCATTCAGCTTTGCGAGGCGCTCGGCATACTCAATGCCCTGAGCCGGATCATGAATCGAACAGGGTCCCACCAGCACGAGAAAACGGTCGGACTTTCCCTGTAAAATATCTTCAATCCGCTTCCGCGAATCGATTACGACACGGGCTTCCTCTTCGGTTCTCGGCTGCTCATGCGCCAGGAAGGCAGGCGCCGGAAGCGGAACATTGGAAACCACGTGAAGGTCTGAAACTTGTTGCGTCATAATCCGGAACGCATCGACGTGACGGGTGCGTCTGTCAAGGTCACCTCAAAGTCGAAAACAATCCACCTCTTGACCGCTCTCCACCGTTTCCCCCGCCTCCAGCCGAACAAGACAATTCGCACGACTCAATCCGAACACAGCATGGGACTGCTGAGTCCCGGAAAGACGAACGACCCCGTCTTCCCATTTCCCTCTCAGGTAATGAGGCCGGTCTCCGGTATTGGAAAAATCTTCCGCTGCCGCTGCTGTGATCTTCTCCAGTCCAGTCTCCTCACCGGGGAATCCCAGCAACCGCCTGATCACCGGTCTGACAAACAGAGAAAACGTAACAAAAGCGGAAACGGGATTTCCGGGCAGACCAAAAACGATCGGCCCATCCGGATGGCGACCGAAGAGAAACGGTTTTCCGGGTTTCAGGCGGATTTTCCAAAAATCCGTTACCACTCCGAGGTCATTGAGGACTTCTTTCACATAATCACGGTCTCCGACAGATACGCCCCCCGCAATAATCACCAGATCAGCGACTGCAAATGCCGACCGAAGAACGTCTGTCAGCTCTTCGCGATCGTCCATGGCATGCGAGGCGGCTCCGGTCCCTCCTGCAGCCACTACCGCTGTCTGCAAAAGCGGTCCGTTGCTGTTGTAAATCTCCCCCGGCATGAGAGGGACTCCGGGATCCACCAGCTCGTCGCCAGTCGTCACGATCTGGGCCAGCGGAGTCGTATGAACCGGAATCTCAGCGATACCCTGAGACGCCAGAAGAGCGATCCGGGCCGGGGTGATCTCCTGCCCCCGTGTCAGAATTCGTTGACCTGCGCAAACGTCCCCTCCCCTGCGACGAATGAATTCCCCCGGCTCGGCTCCCTCCAGAATCTCAATGAATTCCCCGTCCCTCACTACGTCTTCCTGCATCACCACCGCATCAGCACCTTCCGGTAGCGGAGCACCGGTAAAAATTCGTATCGCCTCGCCTTCCCGAAGCACGAGCCGTAGATCGGGACCGGCAGCCTGTTCCTCAGCCGCCACCCGTATCCTCGCGCCGGGCGAAGCTTCCGCAGCTCTGACCGCGTAGCCATCCATGCTGGAATTATCGAAGGGAGGAGAATCCACAGCCCCTGTCACATCCTGAGCAAGAACCTTCCCCAGCCCCAGCTCAATCGGGAGCCAGGTGACCGAACCCGGCGATACAGATGAAATGATGCGGGATAGCGCTTCCGATTCTTCGAGCATGGAGGAGTGCGGCTTGGTGGTTGCAGATTGCCTCCCTGAGAATTTCGTATCATGTTTTTTTTGTCCAACGTTTTTCTCTTCGATTACTGAAACACTCCCCATGCAGGATTCCTCCCAGACTTTTGAGGCTGTCGCTCCGGTCCTTTCAGTGACGGTACTGGTCGCCCTGCTCACCTGGGAAAGTATTTCCCCGTGTTTTTCCTTTTTCCGCCAACAGGGAAAAGAGCGCTTTTTCCACGGTCTCATCAATTTCGGCATGTCCTTTCTCAACCTCGCGATTACGAGTCTGATCTTCGTTTCGGCATGGAGCCTGGCGGTCGAGTTCGCGGCAGAGCATGGGCTGGGACTGCTTCGCTGGACGAACTGGCCCGGATGGTCCGAAGCGGTTCTCGCCATCATCCTGCTCGATTGCTGGACCTACTGGTGGCACAGACTCAATCACATTGTGCCGTTCTTCTGGCGGTTTCACCGGGTTCACCACAGTGATACACGTATGGACGTCACCACCGCCAATCGCTTTCACTTCGGCGAAATTGCTCTCTCCTCCATGCTCCGCATTCCCCTGCTCATGCTACTGGGCGTCGAGTTGTGGCACCTCGCCCTTTATGAGTTGATCCTTTTCCCCGTCGTCCAGTTCCATCATGCCAATATCCGCCTGCCGGAACCGGTTGATCGAACATTCCGCTTCCTTTTTGCCTCGCCGGCGATGCACAAAGTCCATCACTCCGACAAAGTCGAAGAAACGAATTCGAATTACACTTCTCTCCTCTCGATCTGGGACCGAATCTTCGGATCGTTTCGACTCCGAAATGATCTCGAGAATATCAGGCTGGGCTTGAGAGAGTTTCGTGGGAAAGAGGATCAGAAGTTTTTCCCACTGCTGCTGATCCCTTCCCGGAAATCAGGCGGAAATGTGAAAAATTAGACTGGATATCGCTGGCCAGCCCCTGCAGCATTTGCCACCAACCTAAATTCCGGGATCCCGGAATATTGCGAATGATCAAAATTCCCCCCCTTTCATAAATGAGTCGACCACGGATCAATTGGGGTATTCTCGGCACGGGGATGATCGCGAGAAAGTTTGCCCGGGGCGTGGCGCTTTCGAAGAGCGGAATTCCGAAGGCAGTTGCATCACGCGATTGGGACAAGTGCAAGGATTTTGTCGGACAGCTCCAAGACTGGAGCGGAGTAAATCACAGCTTTGATGATACCGATTCCTTCGGCAGCTACGAAGAACTGATCCGGAACCCTTTGGTCGACGCTGTCTACATCGGCCTGCCCAATCATCTGCACAGAGAATGGACCATTGCCGCTCTCCGCGCGGGAAAACATGTGCTGTGCGAAAAGCCTCTTGCTCTGAACGCGCCCGAGGCGGAGGAACTCTTCGCCGTCGCGCGGGAGGAAAATCGAATCCTCATCGAGGCCTTCATGTATCGAGCGCTTCCTCAGACGAAAGCGATCCTCGAATCCGTTCAGGGCGGTGTCATCGGCGATCTGCGACTCATGCGGCTCAATTTCACCTTCAATCGGGAAGCCTCTCCCGATGACGTCCGCTACCAGGCGGAAAACGGTGGCGGTTCTCTAATGGATGTCGGGTGCTACTGCATCGACTTTGCCCGAAGTCTTGCCGGAACTGAACCCGTCGAAATGAGCGCGCTGTTCCATCAGCATGAGTTCGGAGTCGACGATTACGCAGCTGGAACGCTAGCCTTCCCGAACGACATTCTCCTGACGTTCACCTGCGGGATGACCGTTACCTCTGACCAAACAGCACACATTGCGGGGTCGGAAGGCCGGATAGAAATCCCGAGATTCTGGTTCGGCGAAGAAGGTTTTACTATCGTGAAACCCGACGGAAAAACTGTGGAAACAAAGGGAAAAAGGAAGGCATCCCAACCCGTCTACGCGTTGGAAGCCGACGCTTTCGCGGATGTCGTAGGAGGAGCGGAAAACTGGAACCCACCCGAAAATACGATCGGTAATATGCGAGTGCTCGACGAGTTGCGGGCAAGGTGAGCTCACTGCTCACTGCTCACTGCTCACTGCTCACTGCTCACTGCGAATGTAATCCTCATCCCGGTAAACCGATCCAGAACGGCATCAGACGGTTCGCCCTTTCTGATGAATCGCTGACCGGTTCGGATCGGCAGCTTCTACGCGGCGGACCTCCCGGGACCTGTATTCCCGTATCCACCTTCACCCGATGAAGAGTGAGCTGCCTGCTGTCCCTGCCCCCTGGACTGGTCCGGAAGCTGTTGGTTTTGTCCTAAAAATTGCAGGGACTCCGCCACCACACGGAGCTTGGACCGGTTCTGACCCGTCTTCGAGTCGGTCCAGGTATCCAACTGCAGACGTCCTTCTACAAGAACGCTGCGCCCTTTCTGCAAATACTTTGCCGCATTTTCTGCGGTCTTCCCCCATACCGTGACATCGACAAATGTCGTCTCGTCCTGCCTCTCCCCGTTTTCCAGAGTTCTCGTCCGGTTGAGGGCCAGCCCCAATTCGGTGACTGCTGATCCGGAATTCACTCTCTTCAACTCCGGATCGCGAGTGAGATTCCCCAGTAGTGTTACGCGGTTAAAACTGCTCATACGAACACTTTTATTACATACTGTTCAAAATGGCAACTGTTTTTTTGATTTTTTTCTCCCACACAGGATATCCTCCCCTACCGTATTACCGGATTTGCACCCCGAAGGGGTTTCATTGTAGAATCCCGACGCCCCTAGATTCCTCAATTCTCCATGGCTCCGGAAACCCTGTCCCCCCTCGACGATTTCTTCTACCTCTTCCTGAGTATCGTGCTCGAGGGCGCTCCGTTCATTTTGCTGGGAACGATCATTTCCGGCTTTATCGATGCTTACCTTCCCCCCGGCCTGATCGACAAATGGCTGCCGAAAAACAAGCCACTCGCGATTCTTTGCTCGGGTTTGCTGGGGGCGGTTTTTCCCGTATGTGAGTGCGCGGTCGTTCCGGTGATTCGACGTCTGATCCGCAAGGGGCTGCCGGTTTCCTGCGCGATCACCTACATGCTTTCTGCGCCGATTATCAATCCGATCGTAGTGGTGAGTACGATGAAAGCGTTCTCGTCCTCGGTGGGACAGTTCTCCCTGCGACAGAATGAAGCGATGGAATCCTACGGCCCGCTTTTCATGACTTCGAGCCGGCTGATTATTGCCTTCATCGTTACCGTGGCAGTGGGCCTGATCGTTTTGAAATTCAGACCCAAATCCATTTTGAAGCCCTCTATCATCCCCCGCTCCGAGGGAGGAACGGACGAAGAGCGCGGCGGCGGCGGCGTGAAAATCAGCGGATCGGACAAGCTCGTCCTCGCCATGAGAACGGCGATGCGGGACTTCATCGAAACGGCGATGTATTTCACGATCGGCGTGGCGATCACGGCCGTTTTCAAAGCCTACGTCACCGAGGATCTCATTTTGCTTTTCAACCAGAATGAAGTCACCGGCATCGGTCTCATGATGGTTCTTGCCTTTGTGTTGAGCCTTTGCTCCACCTCCGACGCCTTCATCGCCGCGAACTTCCCGGTCCCGCAGTCCGCCAAGCTCGCCTTCCTCGTATTCGGACCAATGATGGATGTGAAGCTCGTTTTCATGTATCTTTCCGTGTTCCGTTCCAAATTCGTAATTTCTATTGCGATTGGACTCGCACTGGCAATCGGCATTCTCAG
>JAKSBG010000016.1 GCA_022361255.1 Verrucomicrobiales bacterium | reverse complement strand
CGGGGACTTGCGCGGACTTCGGATAACGCGATAACCTTTGCACTACCCATCGGGAGTCCTTTCCAATCGTGAAGTTCCGGCGGTCTGGCTTGACATCCGACATGTGATTCGAAATCGTCCCCCTTACAGCTGATTTTGCTTCCAAGATCGTGACCTGCCTCCGCTGGTTTTCATTTCTGAGTCGTCTTTGCCGATAGAAGCTCTAAGCTCTGATTTCAGAATCCCGTATCGTGGGCTTGAGTTAAGGACGCCGGAGATGAAGCGACCCGACGACATCAATCTAAGCCGCGAAGAAGGCGAGGCGCTGATCGAGCGCCTGGAGACGCAAACCTGCACGGCTGAGGACTTGCGGGTAGTCGCCCAGGTGGTGCGGCTGTATTTTTGGCTGCTCTTTGCCCTCCAGGAAAGTAAGCTCAGCCTGAAGCGCTTCCGCGTGATGCTGTTTGGGAACAAGTCGAAGCCGCCCAAGCCGCCGCCAGTCGAGGCGGCATCGGACTCTGAGGCTCAAGGCGAACGCGATGGCAGTTTAGGGGCCGCATCCGACACGTTCCAAGAGTCCGATGAAGGGCGTGGCGCGACTTCAGAGTCAAGGGGTGGGACATCCCCTGAAGAGGCGGGCGCGACCCAGACCGACGACGCTGCGCTTCGCCCCGGTCACGGTCGCCTGAGTGTCGAGGCCTACCCCGGAGCGCAGCGGGTCGAGTGTCGCCATGAGACGCTGGCTCCAGGGGATCGCTGCCCGGCGTGCGGTATCGGCTGGCTTTACTCTCTGCCCCCGGGCCGTGACATCCGGATCAATGGGCATGCCTTACTCTCGGCGATCCGCTATGACGTGGAGAAACTGCGCTGCTCCGCCTGTGGCGAGCGCTTTACGGCACCGTTACCTCCAGACGCCGGCGAGTCGAAATACCGCCCGAGCGCTCGGGCCGCCCTGGCCTTGAGCCGCTATTTCCTGGCCGTCCCGTTTTATCGCCTCGAAGCCTATCAAGCGCTCGTAGGGGTACCCGTGCCCGATGCGACCCAGTGGGATCAAGTCGAACGCGTCGCCGACAGTGCCTACATGGTGTTTGAGCATCTGGTTAACCTGGCGGCTCAAGGCGAGCTGATCTATCAAGATGACACGCCAGTAAGGATTCTGTCGCTGATTAAGGAAAACCAGACCATCGAAGCCGACCTTAACTTGGCTCCATCCGATCGCACCGGCATGCAGAGTACCGCGTTGGTCGTCGAGTCGGGCGAGCACACCATCTGTCTGTACTTTTCCGGTCGCGCTCATGCCGGGGAAAACCTCAAGGCGGTGCTGACCAAACGCGCCCCCGGTCGCGACCCGCCCCTCGTCATGTCGGATGCCTTAGCCCACAATGAAGCGCCGGGCGTGGAGCTGATTCGCTGTCACTGTATGGCCCATGGACGCCGCCAGTTCACCGACATCGACTCGGCCTTCCCCGAGGCCGCTCAAGAGGTGGTCAGCGCCCTGAAAGACGTCTTTGATCATGAGGAGCAAAGTCGTAAGGCGCAAATGAGCCCGGCGGATCGACGGGGTTACCATCAAACGCTGAGCGCACCGATCATGGCGACGCTGAAAACGTGGATGAAACGACAGATCGCTCAGCGCGAGGTCGAGCCCAATAGCTCCCTGGGTAAAGCGTTTCGCTACTGGTTGGATCGCTGGGACACCCTCACTCAGTTTTTACGCGTGCCGGGAGCGCCCCTTGACAACAACACGGTCGAGAGGGCTCTGAAACTCATCATTCGCCAGCGCAAAAACTCGCTGTTCTATGCCACCGCCCATAGCGCCTATGTGGCCAGTCTGCTCACCAGCCTCATCGCCACTTGTGTCCAGGCCAAGGTCAACGCCATGGAGTACCTCGTGGCGTTGCAAGACAATCGATCGGCGGTGTTTGCCAACCCCGCCCTGTGGCTGCCCTGGAATTACACCGCTCAGCTCTCGCCCGCTTAGGCGACCCGGCGCCAATCGGGCGCCATCCCGGCCGACTGCGGATTTCCATTCCATAACACAATCGCCAGCTCTCGGGCCGACAGCGCACTGGCAGCATCCGGCCCACTGGGCCACCAGCGGAAGCGCCCCTGCGAGAGTCGCTTCATACAGAGCCAGAAGCCTTGACCGTCATAAAAGAGGAGTTTGAGCGCCGTGCCCGAGCGGTTGCGGAAGACGTAGACGGCGCCGTCGAGGGGATTGGCTGCGAGCGCCTGGCGGCAGACGGCCGCGAGCGTATCGATTCCCTTTCTAAAGTCCACCGGCTGGGTGGCGAGAAAAATGCGCGTGTGCGGGGTGAGTTGCAACATCAGGGGCTCTCCAAAAAGGCGTGGATCACGGCGGCCACGGGCGGCTGGGGCTCGCGGTAGTCAATGTGGAGTCGCGTGCCATCGGGACGCTCCAGATCGATCGCCATGCCCGTCGCGAGCCAGGCGGGGTCCGCCTTCACTTCAATAAAGTCCGGCACTGGCACAGGGGCGGGAGAGGTTAGCTGGGGCTGGTCGTTCTGTCCGCATCGCTTTTTCAACTCTTGCCGGTTGAGGCGCAGGCGCTTGGCGACACGAGACAAGGGAAGATGCGACGTCAATTGGGTTGCTTGCTCCCAGAGCCAGTCTGGGATGGGATCGTGGCGAGTGGGTCGGGTTTGGCGCCATTGATCAAAGCGCTCCATCAATTGGGCCAGTTCGGCTTCAGCCAGGGAGCGGGATACGAGACTCATGAGGACCTCCAGTACATCAAGTTAAGTTGATGACAAAGGTAGGTCCAGAAATCCCAAATGTCACGCCGGCTTACCGGAACCGCACCGTAAGCATCGAGGATTCAGTCCCCAACTTCGTCCATCGCCTCTGGGACAAATACTTTGACAAAGAGACCATCTACAACCGTGACCAATTGCCACAAGATGTCATCTGGCTGGGTAAATTGGCGCTACTTCACCTCGGCGGGTCGTGGTGGGAATGACCGAATGAGCTTCATTTTTTCTACCAACTAGCTGAAGAGCATAACGAGTTGTTTGGATTTTATTAGGGGAGACCGATGCATAACCGTGATTCTCGTGATTATCTGCCCGATATTCGGGATGGTCTCACCCACCGTGAACGCATCGTCCTATGGTGCCTGAGTGAACTTCAGCAGGAACGTGGTGACCGGAACGTTCCAACTGGTATGCTCTATGGCAGTGTGGTCGAGCATGTCGATATGAGCGTGGATGAAATGCAGAGTATACTGGTACGGTGCATTGGGCATGAATGGCGACCGTAAGGGGTGTATCAGGTCAGCATGGAGCGACTCATGAGCCCTCTGGAGTGTGTTGCGTTTATCATTATCAATGATGACGAAGTCTTAGCCGAAAAGCGGAAACTGAACAAGAAGGTAATGCCGG
>JAKSBG010000017.1 GCA_022361255.1 Verrucomicrobiales bacterium | reverse complement strand
GGGGCCGGGGCGGACGGGTGTTCTTTCGAAGCAAATGCGTGGACGAGTCCCTGGTTGTTCCATTCACCTGATTCTCTTACAATCATGAGCGTGACTCTGTTGCGGTTTGGCTGGAGGAGAAATGCGGTCAGTTCCTCCGACTGAATCTCAACGTTGGAATGGGAAGAACCTCTCGGAATCCGAAAAGAGGCAAGCCGCTCGAAACGGGCGGGATCGATTTCATCTGCTGTGAACTCCTGCATAGTGTCCCATAAAATACTGGATTCCTGCCAATTCTGGATGGCAGGATCAAGGACTCCATAAATTGCAAATTCCGAGTCGGGAACGAGTGAGGAAAACCCGAGACCGCTGGGTTCGATCTTCAGAGAAAGCTTGGCCTCGGCGATCCGGCTGCGGTCGAGTTTGCGTAAATTAAAACCGAGAAGAGCGCGCCTTTCGTTGCTGGCGGCGAGATCGGTGTGCTTCACCATCAAAAGCGGATGGCTTCCGGTTTGTCCGCTGCCGTCTCCGCGGCGGAGGTAGGCATCTTTTCCTCCGTCAGCGGTGGAAACAGCAATCCAGTCGCGGCCGGGGGAGGGGAGCGGATCGGCACGGTTGATTTCCGAGTCCGGCTCGCCCGGGGCAGGACCAAAGTGGAGGGATTTTCCACCAAACACATGCTTCGCTTTTTCGGAGTCCTCTTCGTGAACTTTCACCTCCCCGTCGAAGACGAAAACGTGAGAGCCCCCGACTTCGGAGGAAGTGACTCCGAACCGGGTTCCTAAATCAATGACTTCCAGCTTTTCGGTATCGATGGTGAACCCGTGCGCGGATTCCGGAACGTCGGCAACGACCGAACCATCGAGCAAACGGCAACGCATGTCTGAGTCGATCTCCATACTCGTGGGTGCTTCCAGGGTCACGGTGGCACCACTGTCAAACCGGATCGTGGCCATTCCCTCGGCGAGAGCGAGCGAGCCCGGGGAAAGGCGTGCCCCTTCGACAGTGGGAAGGCCGGAGCCCTCCCAGCGGCAGTCCTTGGTTTCGATCAAGGTGGCGACGGTTGGCGAGATTTCCGGCTTTTGCAGAGAGAGCACAATCGCAAAGAGGGCAACTGCTGCGGCGACGGCCCATCCGATCAGGGAGGTGGCGGTTTTTGCCCGCCAGGAGGATGACGAAGCCTGCGCGGGGGCGGCGCTACGATTTTCTTCTGCCAGCTCACTGAGAAATTTTCGGTCGCTCAGCAACTGGGCGTGAGTCCAGCGCTGTTCGACATACTTTGCGAGCAGATCAGGGTCGCGGAGCAACTCCTGCTGGAGCGCTTCCCAATCTTCAGGACTCAGCCTTCCCTCCAGAGAGAGGTCTATCGATTCTTCGGGATTCATGAGGCGGATTGGGCAAGGCGTTCTGAAATGCAGTCGTTGAGCGCGGACCTGATCCGACTGAGGAGCTGGTAGACAGCTCCCTCCGACCGGTTCGTTTCGGAAGCGATTTCCCCGATTTCAGCGTCTTCGTAGTAGCGGAGTAAAATGGTTTGGCGCTGTGATTCAGGAAGGCGCTGCAGACAATCCCTCAAGGCGAGGGACCGGGCATCGAGAGCATCGCTCTGCCGGTCGATCTCGGCGGCGATGGCTTCGAGCACCTCCGGATCCGTTGCGTGGAGCGGTTTGCGTTTGCCGGAGCGCCGGTGATTCAGTACCTGATGCAGGGCAATTTTCCGTCCCCAGGCGAGGAAATTTGTTCCCCGTTCAAAGGAATCGAATTTTTTCCACATCGTCAGTCGGCATGCCTGGAGTATGTCCTCGGCATCCTCCGGACTGTTCACGAGGGCATGAACGTAGACGCCGAGCTTTTGTTCGTGCTCGTTCAGGAGGAGAAGGTATTCCTCGGCGGAATCGGTCTCCGGGTTCCGGACATCGTTGGGGTTTGATTTGGGCATACGTTCAAGTCTGCACACTCCATTAGGTCCGGAAAAAAAGATTTCTGACAGAAATTTCAGAAAAATCTTCACAAAACGGCTTTCACTCTTGTCAACCTCCGCTATTTAGTGCCGCAAAATCCGGATTTTTCTGAAAGTGCCAATAACTTTCTGTCGTAGGTGTCATATAGAAAAGGTAGTTACAAAAAAGTATCACTCTTCTAACTGCAGTGGCACACCGGATGCTCTTTATTCGCACTACAACAGAATTTATCCCATGAACGAAACCTTCACACCTGATCCACAAACTATAGAAAACCCTCCCGCTCCCCCGGCGCCGGTCGCAGCGGAGGACCGGGTCGATCCCGGACTGGAGGAAGTGGTGAACTCCGGCGTCCCCAGTGCCTATCGAATGGGGCGCAGTCTTGTTCTCGAAAATGATCCGATTCTCCCCACTGATATGTGTATCAAGAGCGGGAAACGTGCCTTCCGTTCCACTGAAATTGCTCTTCGAAACCCGCGCAATCCCATGACCTGGTTCGGAAAGCAGCCTACCGTGGTTGCTCCTCTGGGACGCAAGGAGTTCGATGACCGACGTGTCGCAGTGGCTCTGACGTGGGCAATTCTCGGAGTGGGCGCACTTCTCACGGTTGCCGGTATTGCCTCGCTCAGCTTTCTCACCATTGGTGTAGGCATTCTCGCAATGGCAGCATCCGGAATCTTCCGTGCGGCATCGCCGGTCACGGCTGCGGAAGCATCGGAAGGACGCGTTGTGATTCGCGGGGCTTCGAAATCTTTCCTGAGCCGTTTCGAAGAAGTGGAGTAACCGTTTTTTCAGCGAACAGGGTTGGGTCGAGTAACTGACCCTGTTTGGTCTTCGGTTCTACCCTGTTTCGTGCGAATCAATCGCGGGTTGCTCCGGCTGATTTTCGCAGCATTCCCGGTGTGGAACCGGTCGCTTTTTTGATCACCTGGCCGAGGTATTCCTGGTGGCGAAATCCGCTCCGTTCCGCGACCTCGGCCAGTGTGACATCGGTAGACTCGATGAGTAGACGAGCCCGCTCGATTCGTCTCTGGAGGATAAATTCCCGGATCGACATCCCCATGCATTCGCGAAATCGTTGCTGAAAGAGAGTGCGGGAGACTCCGGTCGCACGGGCCACGGAATCATTCGTGATCGATGCGGCGAGATTTTCACGGATGAACTGCACCCCTCTCGCCACGACAGGGTCGTCGATCGCCTGCACCTGTGAAGACTCGCGCTCAACGATTCCATTCGGAGCGACGAGCAGTGGTTTGCGGGGTGGTTTCTCGCCGGAAAGAATCCGGTCGACGAGATGGGCGGCTTCAAAGCCGACCCGGAAGTGACCGCCGCGAACGCTGCTGAGCGGTGGCGCGCTGATTTCGCAGAGGGCGAGATCGTTATCCACACCAACAACGGCAACCTGTTCGGGGACGGAAATTTCTTCAGCGCGGCAGGATTCCAGCAGGCCGAGGCCCCTCTGATCGCTGCAAACCATAATGGCTGTCGGTTTGGGCAGATTCCGAATCCACTCACGCAACTGATCGAACTCCTCCAGTCTCGATGACTTGCCGCTACGGGATGTGATCAAGGTGGAATAACTCTCCGCATTTTCGCAACTTTCGCGGAATGCGGCTTCGCGTCGGGTCGACCAGTTTTCCCCTTCGATCCCGTAGAAGGCAAAATGTCGAAAGTTGCGGTCGAGAAAGTGTTTTCCGACGAGCTGTCCGATTGCGATGTCATCGACGTGAACCAGGGGGAACCGATTTTCACAAACACCGAGGACGTCGACTACGGGGATGGATAGTTCTTCCAGCGCGGAGAGCACTTCGCGGTTCTGAATTCTCGCGATGACAGCATCTCCGTCCCAGTCCTGCAGCCATCCCGGGACAGATTCATTGAGTCCTCCTGCGGCGTGAAAGAGCTGTGTGGTTCCGGTTTGTCTGGTGTATCGGGCAATTCCGCGCAGGATTTCCCTGCCGGAACCGAGGGAGGTTTCGACGAGTAGGGCAATGCGTCTGTGGGTTGTCGGAGACATAAAAAAACTGGTGTCCGATGTTTACAAAGAATACACCAGTTTCTCAACGTGGAATCGTTGCCGGATTGCGCCGACTGCGGCTACGATGGCCCTTTGATGAAACGTGATCTGTTTGCCGGGAAAATTGGAAACGAGCCCACTGTGACGGTGAGGGCGCCGGGGCGGATCAATTTGATCGGGGAACACATCGACTATCTCGGCGGCGATGTTATGCCTGTGGCAATCGACCGTTTTCTTCAAATTGAAGCAGAGCCGATCGAAGGGAGTCACTGCGAGGTCTATCCGGAAGGACTCAGATTTTCGGAGCCGGCAAAAATCGACCTGTCTGAACTGGAACGGAAAAAAAGCGGACCGGATTTCTGGCAGAATTACATTATCGGAGTCATTGCGATGTACCGAAAAGCAGGGATTGAGATTCCTGCTTTTCGCGCTGTGATTCAGTCAGATCTACCTACGGGAGCAGGGCTCAGCAGCAGCGCGGCGCTCGAGACAGCAGTCGCTCTCCTCGTGGAATCTCTGAGTGGAGTCGAGCAGGATGTCGCGGACCGGGCGTTGCTCTGTCAGAGGGCCGAACATATCTACGCAGGAGTCCCATGCGGAATCATGGATCAAATGGCGGTTGGAGCGGGAAAGAAAGGGCATGTGATGCGACTCGATTGTGGCGATCTATCGCGTTCCTATTTTCCTATTCCGGAAGGGGTGTCGATTTTGACTGCGGATACCGGAGTCAAACATGCTCTCGGTGACGGGGAATACCGAAAGCGTCGCGAGGATTGCGAAATGGTTTTGAGGCGACTGGAAATCGATTCGTTTCAGAACCTTCTGGAGCGGGAGAATCTCGGGGAAATCAGCGAGAAGATCGGGGAGCGACTGTTCTGTCGGGCGCGACATGTGGTATCGGAAATGAAAAGGGTGGAAGCCTTCTCCCGGGCTCTGATCGATTCGGATCTCGATGAATTGGGGGCGATTATGCGGGCCGGGCATGATTCCCTCCGGACGGATTTCGAAGTCAGTTGCGACGAGTTGGACGGCCTTGTTGACGCAGCCTACGGGATCGGCCGGGCCGGAGGAGTGATCGGATCCCGTATGACCGGTGGAGGGTTTGGCGGGTCAACGGTGAGTCTCGTGAAGACTGAATCCGCCGGTCAGGTGAAGAAGTCGCTCGAAGATTTCTATCAGGAAAAGTTTGGACGTGAACTGAATTGCTTTATAACAACAGCGGTGGACGGCGCGCAGGTCGTGCCGCCATCGCAAACCCCAGCTAATAAATGAAACCCCTTGTAACCCTACTCTCTGTGATTGCCATGTGTGCTCTCTTCTCTTCGTGTAGTGAAAATGCGCCGTCCGGTGGTGGCGGAGAATCAACATCCTCAACCGGTGTGACCGAAGCGGAGCACGGAAAGCTCCCTTCCGGTGAATCGGTGAAAATTTTTACCCTGACAAATGCAAACGGGATGGTAGCGAAGGTTACCGAGTATGGTGCGATTCTCGATTCGATAACCGTTCCCGACAAAGACGGAGCGCTCGCCGATGTCACCCACGGATATGATTCTCTCGAAGGCTGGCTCACGAACACATCCTATTTCGGTGCAACCGTCGGGCGCTTCGGAAACCGGATCGCACACGGCAAGTTCTCTCTCGATGGAAAAGAATACACACTCGTTACCAATAATGCCCCGGGTGGGATTCCCTGCCACCTCCACGGCGGTACCGTCGGCTTCGACAAGGTCCTTTGGAAAGGCGAGAGCTTTGAAAGCGACAACGCGCGGGGGGTAAAGCTTTCGTATCTCAGCAAGGACGGTGAAGAGGGGTATCCCGGAAATCTCAGCGTGGAGGTAACCTACACTCTTACCGACAACAACGAACTCGTCTGGGAGGCGAAGGCGACAACGGACGCTCCGACGGTGCTGAATATTGTTCACCACAGCTACTGGAATCTCAGCGGTGATCCTGACACTTCCATCAATGACCACGAACTGACGCTTTTTGCTGATCAGTATCTGGCGACTGATGCCGGTCTCATCCCGACAGGGGAAAAGGCCGATGTCGCGGGCACTCCGATGGACTTTACCTCCCCTCATCTCATCGGGGCACGGGTCGACGCGGATTTCGAGGCGCTCAAACTCGGTGGCGGATACGACCACGCCTGGGTTTTGAATGGAACCAAAGACGGGGACCTCGTCAAAGCGGCGAAGCTGCGTGATCCCGAAACGGGACGGGTTATGGAAGTTCTGACCAATCAGCCTGCGGTTCAATTCTACGGAGGGAATTTTCTCGACGGGACTGCCACCGGAAAAGGTGGTGTCGCCTACCAGCACCGGACCGCGCTTTGCCTGGAAACGGAAAACTATCCGGACGCACCGAACAATCCTGACGCTCCCAGTGCCGTGCTTCGCCCCGGAGAAACCTACCATCACAAGATGGTGCATCGCTTTTCAGCGGAGTAATTTTTCCTGACGAAACGACATGACGCTGCTCACTTTTATTTTCTTCACGGCGCTGGTGGCCTTTCTCACCTGGTGGATTACCCGGGGAAAGGGAACCGACACAGAGGACGGGTTTTTCCTCGCCGGACGAAGCCTCACGGGGCTGGTGATCGCCGGGTCACTGCTTTTGACGAATCTCTCGACGGAGCAGCTTGTGGGATTGAACGGAGGGGCTTTTGCGGAAGGCCTTTCGGTCATGGCGTGGGAGGTGATTGCAGGTTGCTCGCTCGTTGTGCTCGCGCTGTTTTTCCTGCCGCGTTACCTGAAGTCGGGTATCACGACGATTCCGCAATTTCTGGAGGAGCGATACGATGCAAAAGTGAGAGCTCTGACCACCGCGATTTTTATCATCGCGTATATGCTCATTTTGCTTCCTTTTGTATTGTTCAGTGGAGCCAGTGCGCTCGCATACATGCTGGATTTGCCGGCGGTTCTGAATCTGGGAGACACCGCAACCATTTGGGTCGTGGTCGCGTTCATTGCGATTGTTGGCTCTGCTTACGCCATTTTCGGCGGGTTGCGGGCGGTTGCGGTTTCCGATACTTTCAATGGGCTGGGCCTGCTGATCGGAGGTCTCCTCATTACCTGGTTCTCGATCCAGTTTGCGAGTGGAGAAGGCACCTCGATTTCAGGGCTCTTCAAAGAAATTGAGGCTGAAAATCCGGATGCATTTGTATCACTCGGAAAAGAGGGCGAGGACGTTCACTGGCCCACTCTTTTCTCCGGTGTGCTGTTGCTTAACTTTTTCTACTGGTGCACCAATCAGCAAATCATCCAGCGAACCTTCGGTGCGAAAAATCTGGCGGAAGGCCAGAAAGGCGTCCTCCTTGCGGCGTTTTTCAAAATTCTTGCTCCGATCATTCTCGTCCTTCCGGGGATCATCGCGCTTCACGTCGCGAATCAGAATGCGGATTTCAATGCCGCGCTTCTCAATGACGCGGGTGAGCGGGATGGATCGCGAGTCTACGGGTCGCTTGTTCGATTCGTGTTGCCCGCTCCGCTGACGGGTTTCTTTGCTGCTGTCGTTGTGGGATCGATTCTTTCGACTTTCAACTCGGTGTTGAATTCCAGTGCGACACTCTTTTCTCTGGGGGTATACAAAAAAACGATCAACACGTCGGCAACTCCCGCGCAGGTCGTGAGGTCGGGGCGCATCTGCAGTGCGATCGTAGCAGTCTGCGCAGCGGTCGGCGCACCGCTCATCTTTCTCGGAGTCGAGGGAATCTTTGGATACTTTCAGAAACTGAATGGAGTGTATTTTATTCCGCTGTTCGGAGTGATTCTCGTAGGGATGTTCAACAAGCGTGTCGACGGGCATTCTGCTTTCATCACCATTCTTGTCGGACTCGTCATTATGTTGTGGGGCACTTTCTGGGGCGGCGAAGTGACCGGAAAAATCTTCGGTTCCGGTTATCATTTCATGGGCGCGGTTTTCGTGTTCCTCGTCGTTTTGCAGCTGGTTCTCGGAACTTTCATGAAACGTGATGTGGCCTACGTTCAGGCGGATGCCAAAGCGGTCGACCTGACTCCCTGGAGTCTTGCGAAGCCGGTCGGCGGGGCGCTCATCGCAGCGGTCCTGATTCTCTACCTTGTTCTTGCGAGGTAGAGAGTATCGCGTCAAACTGGGTGCCTGCGAAATATGAACATTGAGGTAGGCACTCCCGAACCGCTCACAAGCTATCGCAAAATAGCGATCGCGAGCTGGCGGCACCCGCGCGATCCGAGCACCTACAGCTGGGTTGATTTGCCGGTGGGGGCGGTGGAGGAGTTTCTCGCAAAAGTGGGCGGGGAAATCAAACCGACCCTGACCCATTTTGTTGCCCTCGTGATGGCTGACTGTGTGAGACGGCAGTCAGACTTCAACCGGTTCCTGCGCGCGGGGAAGCTGTATCCCCGGCTCTCAACCGATGCTTTCATCACGACACTGATTCGTGATAAAAAGGGGAAAGACCTCAGTGGTTTTGTGCTGCGTGACATTCTTTCCATGCCGATAGCGGAGGTGGCGAAGCGCTCTGCGGAAGAGGCCGATAAACTCAAGCGCGGGGAGGATCCCGAGATGGATTCTGTCCGTCGACGCGTAGAATTTCTCCCGTCGTTTTTGTTGAAACCGATTTTCGCGGTGCAGGAATTTTTTGCCTACCGGCTCAACCTGAATCCCACCTGGATTGGAATGCCGAAGGACCGGTTCGGCTCCTTTATGGTTAGCAATATCGGAGCACTGGGCCTCGAGCGTGGACTGATCCCGCTTTCCCCCTACACGCGTTGCCCGATCATCATCGGAATCGGAAAACCGCGCGAAGCGCCTGTCGTACGCGATGGGGAAGTTTGCGTCGAGCGCGTCGTCACTATTTCGCTGACCTTCGACCACCGGTATGCTGACGGTGCACAGGGTGCGCTGGTGATGCGTCGCTTCGAGAAAATTTTCGCCAATCCGGAGGGATTTCCCGATGTTTTTTCCGGGGGTCAGGAAGAGTAGGGAAGCTTTCCCCTTTTCCGCAACACTCCCAGCACCAGCAGCGGGAGCAGCCAGTGTGATGTTCGCACTGCCGTTTCGCAAAGCCACGGATCAAGATCCCAGCCGCGAATCGCGGGATTGAAATGCGAGGTCATTCGCGCCAGGGCAGTCAGAAAGCCCCAGACGATGCAATACAGGAGGGCCGGTTTCCGGAGGGGAGCGAAGAAGAGCAGCAGGGCGGCGAGAATATCAATCACTCCCGCCGTAAGCAAAAATTTGAATGCGAAGGATTCGCTGCAACTCAACAGCTTCATTGTCATTGTCTGGTAGGAAAGGGGAACAGGATGGATCCCGGCGGCATAAAACCCGTGGCCTGCGAAGGTAAAGCCGGTCGCGAAGAGCAGCAGCAGGGCAATGCTCCGTCCCGCTCTGCCGGCTTCTTTCGCCGCCGCGAAAAACAGAGCCACGGGAGCGCTCATCTGCAGGGAATGCTCAATCGCCATTCCCCAATCATAGTCACTCGCAACCCAGCGTGCGAAGCTGTCGATGACGAGCAGGAAAAATCCGGCCCACAACAGCCACCGAAGTTTCGGGACATGTGAGAGAATCCACGGGACTGTTGCGATCGCGATCAACGCAATCCCAACACAGGAAAGGGTTGTGGTAATGACAGGGTCGCTTTGCTTTGCCCACTCCTCCCACGAGAGCCCGCCGGGATTTTTCATAAGCGGGCTCCACCAGCCCTCCTGCCAGAACAGTCCTCGAATCGGGCTGTCGGCCTGCCACGTGAGCCACCCGCGCGCCGCTAGTGTCACGCTGACGCACACTTTCAGCAGCGTCAGCCAGAGTCCGAGACGTTCAATGCGCCAACCTTCCCGTAAAACAGCAAGAGCCATTGAGCGGTGAAAGCAGGAGCGCTATTCCGGTTTTTTGGAGAAATCCCATTCGCCCAGGTTCCCGAGAATCAGCTTCCGGTTCGGCGGTTCGAGGCCTTTGATGATCAGGTTGAAGATATCAGTGACGACCACTTTGTGGCTGCCGTAGTAGCCGTGCCCGAGCATGCTGGTGTCGATTCCCGAAGCGTTGACGGTGTCCATTCCCGTGGTAACGAGAATGTCGTCCCCGGACAAACCGAGGCGACCGTTTCCGTGAATGGTTTGCGAAAGCTTCAGCGCAGTGTCGTCGGAAGAGGCATACATGGTGAGCTTGTCCGACGCTTCCGTAATTTTCGGCAGGATCTGATCGGTAAAGACATCTTTGTCGATATCCGGAGCTGCGAGAATGACGTTGTGAAGATCGAGATCAAATCCCTCATCTTTCGCATTTGCCAGAGCGTAGCTGAGAACGCGGGTGCCCATGCTGTGAGCGATCACATGGATTTTGTCGATATCGGTTTTCTCCTGCAAGTCCATGAGGAACTGCGTCAGGTGAGGGATCGACCACTCGGCGTTGGCCTCGTCAACGGTGTAGGCCTTCAGTTTGCCTTGTGACGGCCAGCTGTATGCCATTGCGACCCCGCCAAAGTCGAGATCAAAGGCGATCTGGCCGGTGCGGCGAATCGCATCGTCAAAAGGCACGTTGAAGCCGTGAATGAAAAGAAGGGCTTCGTTTTTCGGGCGCTCTCCCGCTGTTTCGCTCACTTCGGAGAAAAACAAGTCGGCTTCCATCTTTTTCAGCTTCAGGATCGTGACGTGTTTCTTGGGATCTTCCGAGAACTCGAGCTTGTACCACTTCGGCCTTTCGACGACACCGATTTTGTGATGGCGCGGGATCGAAATGGTGGTTCGACCGTATTCCATCGGGCCGTTGCGGTGGCGTTCCCCACCGTATTGATTGTTGTTGTCTTTGCTTTCCGTCGGCTTGCGATTCGTTCCGTAGTAGACGTCGACCGTGTGAAAATCTTTGGAGGTTTCTTCGGTCGGAGCCGGATCGACGGGCTGCGGAACAGGGGGCGCGGGATTGCCGGTGATTCCCTTCATTCCCCCGGTGACTCCGCGAGTACCGGTGGCGCCGCGGGTGGTGAGTCCGGGAGTTTTTGTCTTCCCGTAACGGTCTGCCGGAATGGTGAGGGTTTCCTCCCCGCCGGCTTCCCAGAGTGTCACTCCCTCGGGTGTGTCGAAGCCGGAAACGGTTTCGACAGGGGGAAAGTTGGCGCTGCCCTCGACGCGGACAGTCTTGATCTGTATGTCTTCCGGCGAGACCTGGACCCAGTCGAAGCCGTTGAACGACTCTGTCGCGATGGTCCACGGTTTTCCGTCATCGGCAGCGCGAAGGGGGGCACCCCAGCATCCCTCACCGATGTAGGTGGTGGCGTTAGGATCGTCCGGTGCTGCGGAGAAACCTTCGTGACCCGAGGCGTCGGGTTTGAGTGGAAGGGTCCGCTTCATGACGTGGGAGTCACTCTCCAGTGCCAGGTCAAGACCGTGCTCATAGAAATTGTCCGCCCATTGCATCGGGTTTTCCCCTTCGCTTTTCGCGCTCACGTGAGGGCGCATTGGTTTGTGGTAGCCGGCGATGAGGTGCGTTCGCGTGGAACGGTGTTTTTCCAGATCCGCGTCGAGCCATTCCTCCTGCTCTCCCCCGGCGGGAATCTCGCTGTTGAGCGTGTAGTAGCGGCAGAGATCACCGGCAATGTCGAATGCAAAATACACATCCACCGGCGTATCAAAATGCTCGTAGATCGTTTCGGGTCGTCTTTCGTGGTTTCCGCGGTGCGGAACAATCGGGATGACGCGTCCGTCGTCTCCGATGGTCTGCTCCCAGTCATCGAGCCATTCGACCCACTCTTCGGCGACATCTTTGTTGATCATGTCTCCGGTGAAAGAGATGAAGAGCGGGCGAAGTTTTCCGGCGAACTGATTCGCGAGAATGCGCACGTCCCGGAAATTTCTCGAGTCCCCTCCGGAGATAAAGGTGAACGGTTGCGGCTTGTCGGGTGCGGTTCGAAATACGTAGCGCCTGCTTGTGCCTGACTCGTCTGCGAGGCAGAAAAAGTAGTCCGTATCCGGCTTCAAATCTTTCAGACGAACAAAACAGTTTCGCAGGCCGTCGTATTCAGAAACGCGGTCCGGATCCTGCTTGTCATCATAATTCTTCGCATCCTGACCTTCATCCGAAGTGCCGAAGTGGAGGGTTGCCGGTTCCCCTGAAATCTGATTCCAGGCGATGGTAGCCTGAGTTGCCGGATCTTCCGTCCAAATGACACGGAGCTTGTCCGTTTGCGAATCGCTCTTTGCGTTTGTGGAGAAAGAAATCGTTGCGATGATCGCGACGAGGGCTGTTTTCCAAATCTTCGAAAGGTCAGGGGTCGTAGCGGATTTTATTTTCATCAGACCGAAGGGTGAAATACACATTCTTTTCTCTGTTACTATAAGATGAGGCGAATTTACAGGTCAAACAGGGTTGAGTCAGGGACGTAACCCTGTCAGGTCTTAGACCAAACCCTGTTCGTAAAGAGAATCGTAGCATCATCCGTGCTGATTGGGAAAAGATTGCGTGCAAGAAACTTGTCACGATCGCCGTGGTTTCATGCGATACACTACGGCTCAGGGACTTGAGCCCGGATTTTTGAAGGATGAGTGATGCCGGTTCCATTTTTGAGAAATTGGAAAAATCTCCCGCTGACTGGAGTCTCCGCATTCTCGCGATTGAGCACAAAATCCGGTCCGGCGACATCTTCGCTGCGAGGCAGCTGGTTCGGGAAGACCCTTCCACAGATCCGGTGCCACCGGAAATTCAAGTCAGGCTCCATAAATTGCTGACAAAAGGCGTCAGCGAATCTGAGTCTCTCGCTCCAGAGGAACCGGTGCCTGAGGAAAAACCGATTCCTCTCGATCCTGTTCCTCCGCGTCAGGAGGAGGTCGAGGTGGCGGTGGAGAGCTCCGTTTTCCGCCAGGAGCAACCGGGGGGAGGACTTGAGGCACTGATGGAGGAAACCGCTATCGAAACGCCTCCAGCGGAAACGCCCGCAAAGCAGCGACCTGACGCTCCTGAAATTCGCTTCGAGAAGGCCATCAAAAGATGGAGGGAATACGACGGCAATCTCATCCTCGTGGAAAATGAAAGCCCGGTCCTGCCGGCGCGACCTTCCGCTGCACCGGAGCGGATTTCCTCTGTTTCGCTCGCTATTCTGGTGCATGCCATCGTCTTTTTCCTGATCGGATTGGTTGCGATCTCCGTGCCGAGGCCGAAACCGCCACAGCTTGTTGTTTCCGTCGTTCACGAAAAACAGACGGAGCTCATCACGCCGCGCATTACGAAGCCGACTCCTGAGATCAAACCTGCCGCTGCCGCCGCTCAGGCTATCGACGTGATCGCCTCAGTGGAGGGTTCCACTTTCTCCATCCCCGACGTCGACAATTCCGATAACACCTTTGTTGCCTCCATGTTGCCCGGAGTTCAGCCGGTCGGCAACGGGATGAACTTTTTCACAGAGGCGACCAAGTCCTCCGACGTCAATTTTTTTGGCATCTCCGGCAGCGGAAGAAAGATCGTTTTCATCATCGATGCGACGCCGCAAATGCTTGTCGATGAGAAAGGCGGAATGACCGCTTACAATAACGTGAAAGAAGAAGTCGGGATCATGCTCGCAAACCTGAACCGGGCGACTCATTTCAATGTTCTGATTTACCAGGGGAAACGACTCATTGCCTTCCGACCGGAACTCGTGCCGGGACTCCCCTCCAACCTGCGATATGCGATCGAGTGGCTCGAACCTCTCAATCGCGACTACGAGCAGCTCGGCCTGCCACGATCCTACGGAGAAAGTCTGGTCGTGTCGGATCACGAGGAGCTGCCGCTCCAGGCCGCTGATGTGGCTCACTACACCAAGGCAATTCAGAAAGCGATGGAGTGGCAGGCCAGTGCGATTTTCTGCATCACGAGCGGATACGGGCGGATGCAGCGAAGTCTCACCCCGGAGATGAAGGAGGAGTTGGAAAAAAATCCACCGACACCGGGAACTCCGGGGACGATCAATCCGGCCGAGAAAAAGGCCTGGGACAACGCTGTTGCGAAAACCCGACAGTGGTTGCAGGAAGAGAATGCGGCGCGGCGCGAAAAAGGGATATCACCCAAAGTGGTCGTAAATTTTACATCCTTTGTGACGCAACGAACCGGAGTCAGCCCTCCGCGTCGAACCGGGGGGACGCCCGCGAGCGGAATGCCTTCTCTTCCCCGGGTCACGCCCGAAGATGTTGAAGACCACGTGAAGGAGCTGGTCGACCTTCACTACAAGGAACCCGGTCTTGAGGAGCCGAGCGTCCACATGGTTTTCTTTCTCGGGGAGGACGAACGGATTCGCAATGAGGAAGATCATTTCCGACGGCTTACGAGAAAGAACCGGGGAAAGCTGAAGGTCCTGCGCGGGCTTGCGGCGCTGGAAAACGTGACCGGTGGGTGACCGGCGCGGCGTGTCTGATCTCTCCAGATATTTGTTCGAATTTTTGGTTCGGCGGAATTGCCTGACGGCCTCCGTGCGGAAGGTTCTTGGAACGCTCGATGATATGAAGTTGAAATTTTTGTTCCGAACCGGAGCGATCTGTTTGTTTGCGGCAACGGCTATTGCTCAGCAAAACTCCGATACCGTTCCAGCAGAGAAGCGGGAGCGCTTCCTCCACTGGGGCGATCAGGGCGACGGGACCTACGCGAATCCCGTCCTCAACGGTGACTTTGCTGACTCGGATGTCGAGAAACATGGCGACCGCTGGTATATGATCACTTCGACGAATCATCTCTCGCCGGGGATGACGATTCTTGAGACGCAGGATCTGGTGAACTGGTCCTACGTCGGGCACGCGATTCCTTCGCTATCGTGGGAGCCGCAATACCGATTTGATCAGATGAACGGCTACCGCTGGGGCGTATGGGCAGGGGATCTCATCTGGCACGAGGAACGGCAGGAATGGCTCTGCTACCAGATTGATTTCCAGTCCGGCCTCTACTTTACCCGCGCCCCGGACATTCGCGGTCCGTGGTCGGAAGCGGAGTGCCTGCTCAAGCGACAGCATTGGACTGATCCTGCCGTTTTCTTCGATTACGAGAGGAAGGAAGCTTGGTTGCTGGTGAACTGGGGTTCCGGCTCGCCGCCACGTCCTGACAAGATCCACGAGCTGAAACTTTTCCGTCTCTCGTGGGATGGCAGCGAAATTCTCGACGAAGGGAAAACCATCTGGAAGGGCAAAGGGGTCGAGGCAGCCAAGATCCGGCGCTTTCATGATCAATGGTATATCATGATGATTGAATGGCAGGGGGAGGGGGATGAGCGCGATCGCAAGCAACTCTGCCTCCGCTCCACCACCGACTCGCTTTATGGTCCCTACGAATCGCGCACCGTGATGGAGCGGGAGTCGAACGAACACCGTTCCGCCTGCCAGGGCTCGCTGATCGAGGCGCCCGACGGCCGTTGGTGGTTTCTGCATCAGCTCGTCCAGAATGGTGAGCCGGTCTTTCATGGCCGCCCCCAGTGCCTCCAGCCTGTCACCTGGGAGGACGGGTGGCCGATTGTCGGAAAGGACATCGACGACGACGGCATCGGCGAGCCGGTTTGGACGCATGAAAAACCGATCGATAGCGACGCCACTTTCCGCCTGCAGACCTCGGACGAGTTCAACGATCCGGATCGCGGTATCGGTCCGCAGTGGAACTGGAACCACGATCCGCGGAAGGAGCGGTGGTCGCTATCCGCCCGCGAAGGCCATCTCCGGCTCACCGCCTCGAAGTCGACCAAAGCTGATCGCGACAAACTGAAAGGCCCCTTCTGGGGCGCGCCGAACACGCTTTCCCAGCGGCAGCTCGGCATCGGGAAAACGCGCGTCGAGGCGAAGTTGGACATCACAGGACTCCAGCCCGGAACCCGCGCCGGCATCACCCATTTTTCGGGGAACTTCCGACGTCGTCCCACCGGCAGCTACGCGCTCTTCGGTGTCCGCGAAGAGGCGAACGGGAAACGCGTGTTGTTCTACACCGACGACCAATCCTCGACCGTCATCGGTCCAGTCCCGGCCGGAACGACTGATCTCCGACTGCGGTCCGACACCGACTTCGACCGGGCGCGTTTTTCCTGGAGCCTCGACGGGAAAACGTGGAACGAAATCGAGCCGACCTACCGACTCACCTTAGGCAACTGGCGAGGCAACCGCCCCGGGCTCTTCTGCTGGAATCAACGAACCGATGACTTGGAAAAAGCCGGTCACGTCGACGTGGACTGGTTCCGTTACGAGCCGTCGGAGAGGTGAGCCGGTGAATCGCTTGTGATCAGGGAAGTAACCCTACTTCTCCAGTTCCGAAATGACCCGTTGATACAGAGCCACGGACACACGGCAGCCATGTTTCCCGACGAGGTCGTCGACCATTTTTCGCACGACTTCCCTTGATCGAATTCCCTTTTTTGCAGCCGCAACAAGAATGCCAAAGGTTCCGATTGTCGCGATGCCATCCTCTCTGGCGATGCGGCGAAGAAGCCGCTCGTCGGCAACCAGTCGATCGGGACGATTCTGAATCGCCCATTTGAGAACACGGCGATCGTTTTCACTGAGAGAGCGCGAAGGGTAATCCGACTCCTCAAAAGCAATCACTGCAGCCGTTTCGAGCAAGCGATGCAGGCGAATCCGCTCCACGTCTCCGGCAGATTTGGAACAGACTTCTTCGGCTACGCATTTCAGGATTACGACTTCTCCACAGAAGATTTCGGAAATCAGATCGAGGGCATCGAGCTTGGCCAGAAAGATGAGCGGGCTGGCATCGCAGAGGACGATCTTCATGTTCGAGCGGAGCGGAGAAGAGGGCCTTTAGCTCATGGATTGCAGATCTTCTTCGAACTCTTCGCGGCCGTAGCGGAGTTCCGTGCCGTCGATTTCCATTCGATTCAGGAGGTCCCACTGGCTGACCCCTGCGATTTCAGCTGCCCGCGAAAGGGAAACTTCGCCGTCCCGATATTTCTGCATCGCGATTTCTCTCCGCCAGTCTTTCATTCCTTTGCGAAGAATCGATTTCAGTACGGTCGATCGGTCGAAGCCCGACAATTCGCCGAGTGAATCCAGCAAGGCGAGTTCCTCCTCGTCGAGTCGGGCAGAGATGGTGGAAGTAGCCATGGTGTTTACAATATCATGAAACGTATACAGATAGCAAGCGGTCATGTCGATCCTTTGCGTGGGACCTCGATCAAAGCTTCCTGCCTTTCCCCAAGCCGTTTCCTCCAAACTCCCGCCCGAATTCTCGAAAGACGCGCATTGCTTCGGGGGTCGGAGCTGTCCATTCTCTACGGTTCAACCCTGTTGGATCGATGACCAAACCCTCTTTGCTCGCTCTTCATACCCTGTTGTTCTGCCTCTTTGCCTCCATCGGGTCGGTCCCGGGAGCGGAAGAAAAACCGAACGTCCTCCTCCTCCTCGTCGATGACTTGAAGCCGGCGATTGGGGCTTACGGAGACGAAACGGCGAAGACGCCGCATCTCGACAAGCTGGTGGCGCGGGGAATGCGGTTCGAACGGGCCTATTGCAACCAGGCGGTGTGCGCGCCTTCACGGTTCACGCTGATGCTGGGGGCGCACTCGACTTCGACAGGGCTCTACGGGCTGGGCAGTCCGCTGCGCGAAATCGTGCCCGAAGCGGTGACGATGCCGCAGCATTTTGCAAAACACGGTGGCTACCGGACCGAGTCGCTAGGCAAAGTCTATCACATCGGGCATGGCAACAACGGCGATCCGGAGTCGTTCCCGGTGCCGCATTTCAAGGAGAAGGTGATCGAGTATGTCGATCCGGCGAGCAAGCCGGGTGGAAAACTGACGCGCGAAGAGGCGATGTTCCAGAATGTGCCGGCGCCTCCGGGCGGGATGAACATGCTCCCCCGCGGCGCGGCCTGGGAGTCGCCCGATGTCGCCGACGACGCCTACGCCGATGGTCGGGTCGCGGCGGAAACGGTGAAGCGGCTGCGGGAGGCGAAGGAGCGTCGAGCTCAGGACGGCACGCCGTTTTTCATCACCGCTGGATTCGCCCGCCCGCACCTGCCGTTTTCGGCTCCGAAAAAATACTGGGACCTCTACGATCCGGATGCCTTGCCGATGCCGGAGTTCGAGGATCTGCCGGAGGATTCCCCGGCCGTGGCCGGCAAGCGCGGCGGTGAGATCCGCAATTATTTCCCGGTCCCGGACAAGAACGATCCGGCGGCGATTCCGGACGAGGTGAAGCGCGAACTGATCCACGGCTACTACGCCAGCGTCAGCTATGTCGACGCTCAGATCGGCAAGGTGATGGACGGGCTCGACGAACTCGGTCTCGCCGACAACACCATCGTGGTGCTGTGGGGCGATCACGGATTTCACCTCGGCGATCTCGGGATCTGGACGAAGCACACGAACTACGAGCAGGCCAACCGCATTCCCCTGGTCTTCATCGCTCCGGGTGTGACGGAGGCGGGCGCTGCGACGCGTCAACTCGCGGAGAGCGTGGATGTTTTCCCCACCCTCGCCGAGCTGGCCGGACTGCCGGCTCCGAAAGGGCCGCAATCGATCGACGGAGTCAGCCTCGTACCGGTGCTGAAAGATGCGGAAGCCCGCGTTCGGGATCATGCCTTTCATGCCTATCCGAAGGGCAAGCTGGGGCGCGCGATTCGAACGGGACGCTTCCGCCTCGTCGAGTGGAAGCAGCCGGGCGCGCCGCGCGAGTCGGCTGAAATCGAGCTTTACGATTATAAGGAGGATCCGCTCGAGACCAGAAATGTCGCATCGGAGAAACCGGCGGCGGTGAAGCGTTTGCGCGCGATCCTCGATATGTATCCGGAGGCGGTTCCACGCGGGGGAAAGAAAGGCGGCGGTGGAAAAGCGAAGGGAAATGCTGCCGCAGCATCTTCGCCTCCGGCCTCAGGTGTTTCTCCGAAGATTGCGAAGCAGTCGCTGCGGATCATCGCGGAAACGAACAACAAGAAAAAGGATCCCGCGCCGCAGGGAGTGGTTCTCGCGCAGGGTGGTAATCAGCATGGGTACGCGGTGCATTTTCTCCCGGGCGGCATTCCCGCCTTCGATGTCCGGGTGAACGGAAAGGTCACGCGGATCGCGGGAGAAACGAAAGTCGGCGGCGAGGTTTCGCTCGTGGCGACGCTGGACGCGGACCTGATGACTCTTTCCCACAACGGCACCGAGATTGCGCGGGCGAAGTCGCCGGGGCTGATTCCCGCGCAGCCGCTCGATGCCTTGTCGATCGGTCGGGATATTCTCTCCGCCGCCGGTGACTACGAAGCACCGAATCCGTTCAACAACATGATCTGGAACACCCGGGTCGAGGCCGGAGGCAAGCCGCCCGAAATCGCCGGGCCGATGTCGCGCGAGGAAATCGAAGCCGGTTTCGCCGCGCACGACCGCGCTCTCTTCGTTCACAACGCCTGGATCCGTGATCCCTACATCGTGCGCGGTCCGGATGATTTCTACTACCTGACCGGCACGACTCCGGTGGAAGGCGATCCCCGCGAGCAGAGCGATCCCTACAACTCCGGCCTCGGGACCGAGTCGCTCGTCGGCTGGCAGGCGAACGTGTGGCGGAGCCAGGACCTGGTCGATTGGGAATCGCTCCAGTCTCCCTACACGCTGAAAGACGGCATCTGGTTCGCGGAGAGTCCGGAGGCTTTCGAGAAAACCGATCTCAAGCAGTGGCGACTCTGGGCACCGGAGCTGCACTGGATTGCATCGAAGCAGAAGTGGGCGCTCGTCCACACGAGTCCATCACCGGTGGCGGGGGCGAATCTTTCTCTTTCAGCCGGACCGGAAGTGAGCGGTCCCTGGACAAATCCGATGGGCGCATCGATTCAGAAAAAACACGACCCTTCGCTGTTTCTCGATGACGATGGCACCTGGTGGATGATCTGGGGCGCGACGACGATCGCCCCGCTCAAACCTGACTTTTCCGGCTTCGCCGCCGAGCCGACTGAGATCCGCCCGGCCCCGTCCTCCGGCGATGCCATGGCCGGGCTTAAGATGGGACACGAGGGATGCCTCGTGATGAAGATCGAAGGCAAATACGTGCTCTTCGGCACCGGTTGGTCGACCGGGAAGATGCGGCGTGGCAGTTACAATCTCTACTACGCCACCGCCGACGAAATCACGGGGCCGTATTCGGAACGGAAATTCGCGGGCCGCTTTCTCGGGCACGGCACGCCTTTTCAGGATGGCGAGGGCCGCTGGTGGTGCACCGCGTTTTACAACGCCAACGTCCCGCCGAATCCGCGTGAAGGCATCGAGACGGTGGACCTTAGCGACACTGCGCGGACGATCAATCAGCGCGGCACCACGCTCGTGCCGCTTGATGTGAAGCTGCGAAAAAACGGCGAGTTGTTCATTCGCGCGAAGGACCCGGCGTATGGAACCGTCGGACCGGATGAGGCACAGAATTTTTCCTCCGGAAAAGGAAAACGCCGGAAGGCAAAGGCGCAGAAGAAGCCCAATGAGGAAGAAGGCAACCCCTATGTGAAAACGGTGCCGGGACGGTGGTCGAAGGAGAAAGCGTGGGAATGGTACAAGGACCTTCCCTGGCTGGTTGGCTGCAATTATTACCCTGCCAATGCCATCAATCAGATCGACATGTGGCAGGCCTCGACCTGGGATCCGGAAACGATCACGAAGGAGCTCGCACTGGCCGAATCAATCGGGATGAACACTCTGCGGGTCTACCTGCACGATCTCGTCTGGGGGGACGACGAGAAAGGTCTCTACGAGCGCATGGATCAGTTTCTCGATATCTGCAAGTCGCACGGGATCCGGCCATCCTTCGTTTTCTTTGACGATTGTCACTACCCCGATCCGAAGCTCGGTCCGCAGCCGCTCCCGGTGAAAGGCTGGCACAACTCGGGCTGGTTGAATTGTCCCGCTCGCGATCTCGCCCGTCGTTTCGCGGCGAAGGAAACGACTCCCGAAGAAGAGGCGCATTTGAAACATTACGTGCAGCGCACGATGAGGCGATTCGACGGTGACGAGCGGGTTCTCTACTGGGAACTCTACAACGAGCCGGGTCGCGGCAACGGAGCGAATGGCGACATGGGATCCACCGGTGGTGCGGCAAATCAACAGGCCAGCATTGGCGACGACTCGAACCGGCTCGTCTACGAATCCTGGGTCTGGGCCCGCGAAATTGCGCCGTCCCAGCCGATCACCTCCTGCACGCTCGGCAGCCTCGGCGCGGGCAATATCGCAATCAATCAGGCCAACGCCGATATTCTTTCGATCCATTCCTACGCTCCGCCGAAGCGTTTCGAGGAACTGATCGTTCGCGAGAAAGCGCACGGACGTCCTGTCATCATGACCGAGTGGTTGGCGCGGACGAATCAGAACACGGTGGAGGACTGTCTCCCGATTCTGAAGAAGCACGGTGTAGGCGCGATCCACTGGGGATTCGTGATGGGCGAATCAGGCACGATCTGGCCGTGGTCGAGCCGCGTCGATCCGGAAACGAAAACGCCGCTCAACCTGAACGCGAAACGCGAAGCCGGGGAAGTGGTCAAACCGGGCGAAACCTACCCCGAGCCGGAAGTCTGGTTTCACGATCTCTTCCGCCCCGATCACAGCCCCTACGATCCTTCCGAGGTCGCGCTCTTCAAAAAGCTGACGGGAGTCGACGGGTGAAGTAGGGAAGAGGAGAAATTCGGCAGGTCATTGGAGGCGCAGAAACGAGTCGGGCTTTCTGGACCTTCTCCGGTTTTTGTCGGTAGAATTGCGATCGATGAAATCCCGATTGTTCTATTTCCTTCCGCTTTTTCTGACAATTGTTTCGGCAAAGAGTGAAGAGGTGCCGTTTCGATTCGCAGGAATCTTCAGCGACAATGCTGTTCTCCAGCGCGATGCGCCGGTTCCCGTTTGGGGATTCGCGAATCCCGGAGAGACGATCTCGATTCAATTCGGTGATCAGCAAAAATCAACAACCGTTGGCGAAGATGGCAGTTGGCGGGTGAATCTCGATTCGCTTTCCGCGAATGCTAAGCCGCGGAATCTGACCGCGAAGAACAGTGATGAAACAATCGTGCTGCGCGACCTTCTCGTCGGTGAGGTATGGCTCTGTTCAGGTCAGTCGAACATGGCGATGCGCGTCGATCGGGCGAAGGATCCGGCCAAGGAAAAGAAGGCGTCCAGTCTACCCGGGCTGAGAGTGTTTACGGTCAATCGCAAGGCCGCGCCGGAACCAATGTCCGATGTCACGGGCAGTTGGGTCGTGAGTTCGCCGGAAACGGCAGGTCATTTTTCTGCTACCGCCTTTTTCTTCGGTCGGGAAATTCATCGGGAAGTCGATGTGCCGGTCGGGTTGATTGTGTCGGCCTGGTCCGGTTCCGCTATCGAGGCGTGGACAAGCCGTGAAGTGCAGGAGCAAACTCCGGAG
>JAKSBG010000018.1 GCA_022361255.1 Verrucomicrobiales bacterium | reverse complement strand
TAGCTATAGGAAATCAGCCACACTCAGAGATTGGTGCTCTTGCAGTACTATTAGATAGAATTCAAATGGGCAAACAATTTCAATCTACTTACAAGAATTCACAAAGGACAATCATACCAACAAAACAAGGTAAAAAAGTAATAGAAAATAAAACAAGGGATTAATAATAGAAAAATAGGACGTAAATACATTGGTAGACAAGTACGAGGATCCTTTTGTAAGAATTGCAGCAATGATTGGAGGAGATGAATATCTCAAGGTAGCTAGATCCCTTTTGAAGGCAGAAGACGCAACAGATGAAGAAATTGCAAGCTCAACAGGTCTTAGAATAAACATGGATAGAAAAGTTTTGTATGATTTGTTTGGAAAGTCATTGATTACAGGAATTCGAGTAAAAGATGAAAGAAAGGGTTGGTTTGTTTACAGATGGCGTTCTAGACGGGAAGAAGTCGAGAATTTTATTGAAAATCAGAAAAAGAAGATTGCAGAAAGATTGCAGCAAAGATTAGATTATGAAAATTCATCAGAGTTTTATCATTGTGGAAATGAAGATTGTCAACGCGTTACTTTTGAGGATGCATTAGAAGGAATGTTCAAATGTCCATCATGTGGAAAAGTTTTAAATCTTAAAAAAAATGATAAAGCGAAAAAAGCATTTACCAAAAAAATTGATGTTATAAAAAAAGACATGCAACAAGTATTCTAAAAAATAGAAACAAAGATAGAAGAAATAATTTGAAAAAAAATTCTCGTTGTATACGACAATTGTAGATATGCATGAAAAATGTTAGCTTAGATTAATTCTTTTAACGAAAAATAACTATCAAGTATAAATTAGGTGTATCAGTGGCAAAATCCTTGAGTCAAATTACAACAGTTAATCCAGCGACTGAAGAAGAAATTTCTAGTTATACATCAATGAGTGAAATTGAAGTAAAACAGCTAGTTGACAAAGCAAAGCGTGCATTTCCAGAATGGAAGAAGGATTTTGAAAAGAGAAG
>JAKSBG010000019.1 GCA_022361255.1 Verrucomicrobiales bacterium | reverse complement strand
TTGAAGAATGCGCAGAGCTGATAGAAATCCTTCTGCGACACCGGATCAAATTTGTGATCGTGGCAGCGGGCACACTCAAAGGTCATTCCCATAAAAACGGTGCCCATCGTCGTGACCCGGTCCGATACATAACTGACCCGGTATTCCTCCTGAATCACCCCGCCTTCGATCGTGAAAGGATGGTTGCGGTTAAAACCGGTCGCAATTTTCTGCTCCAGCGTAGCATCCGGGAGAAGATCACCTGCGAGCTGCCAGGTGATGAATTCGTCGTAGGGTTGATTTTCATTGTAGCTGTCGATCACCCAGTCCCGCCAGCGCCACATCGTGCGGAACCAGTCATATTGATATCCCGAGGTATCGGCGTAGCGCGCCGCATCGAGCCAGTCAGCGGCCATGCGCTCACCATAGGCCGGGGAGGCAAGCAGACGATCGACGACTTTCTCAAAAGCGTTGGGATCGCCGTCGGCGAGAAAGGCATCGACTTCCGCCACCGTCGGGGGAAGTCCGGTGAGGTCGAAAGTGGCGCGACGAATCAGCGTGCGGCGATCTGCGGCCGGTGAAGGCTTCAGGTTTTCCTCCTCCAGTTTCCGCGCAATGAAATGGTCGATGCCGTTGGTTGCCCATTCTTTTGCCGTCGCGTTCTGCGGCAACTCCGGTTTTTCAACAGGAACGAAAGTCCAGAGATCGCTGTAGCTTGCTCCTTCCTCGATCCAGCGCTTGATAAGGGCAATCTCCTCATCTGAAAAGGGCGGCAGCTTCGATTCCGGCGGGGGCATCACGTCGATCTCGTCATCCGTTACAATGCGGTAGAAAAGTTCGCTTTTCTCCGGATCCCCGGGCACGACCGTGAAAAGGTCACCATCGTCACCGAGAGGAGCAAGAGCGCCTTCTCTCGTATCGAGACGGAGATCGGCCTCGCGTTTATTCGCATCCGGGCCGTGACAGTGAAAACAACGGTCGGAAAGCAGGGGGCGAATGTCGCGATTGAAGTCGACGGGTTCTTCGCCCGAAACAACTTCGAAAAGGAGCGCGAAAAAAAGAAGGGCAATCGATGGACGGAGAGTCATTTCTGCCTGACAGGATGACCGGAAGGGCGACGGGTGAAAAGCCCCGATTCCCTCGCGCAATGACGGATGACGAAAATGTCAGCGGGCAAGAACGGGAGACGTAGCATCCCCACACCCACGCTCATCGCGAAAGGCAGGTCTCTTGTGGTGGTGTTCTCCCCGTGATGCAATAAGGGTCAAAGACCGCATCGTTTGCAGGTCTCCCCCGGAGAGCCGACTTGCCAGTTCCTCATCCCGGCAGGGAAAAAGCACTGATCGCGAGTCGCTTCGACTGATCCAGTCATTGATACGCGAGATAAACAAACTCTCGTACGGCTTTACCTGCTCGAAACAGGAATCGTAGGCATAGAGGACCGGGTAGAAACGCCCCCGGTAGGCAAATCCGAATTCTGCCGAAAGAGTATCTCCCTGATCAACAAGGCGGGCCAGCTGCATCCCGAGTTCTTCGCATTTCGCAAGCTCACCAAAGAACGAAACCGTCTCCTCATAAAAGTGGAACGGTGTGCCGCAGAGCCGGCCGTTCAACTCGATAAACCGGAGCGCTCTCGTGAGCATGTCGACACGAATATTGTAGTCCCGCTTGATCTCGACATGGGCGCGAGGCAGATCGCGATCAATCTCCCGCAAAGCTCCTCTCAATTCGACGTTTGTTTCCTCCGGCAAGTCTCGAATGTAATCTGGGTATCCATTTCCGAGCGAGGCAACCGGTCGGGAATCACTTTCGCCGGAGAAAAGAAGAAATTCCTCCGGTGCGATATCATCACTCAAGAACGTCCGGCAAATTGCACCATCGACAGAAAGGTTCTCCCAACGAATTTGAAAATTCGAATACTCCGCGGATAGCCAATCAATGATCGAAATGATCGCGAAGCGGGCGGCATCGTCATCGCGACTGATCAGGTCATGAGAGAGCAGAAACTCGTCCGAAGCGAGCCGGATTTCGCTGCCCTGTCGATAGGCCGGAAGGATAGCGGAAAGGCAGTCATCCCGCATGCTGAGAAACACGAGCATCTCGTCAAGATGCTGAAGGTGCGCTCGATACCACGCCTGATTCCAGCGGAAAGCGGACGTAATTTCTGGATTGGTAGAGACGAGTTGATTCCATTCCGATTCCCACTGCTCCAACTCAACAAGTGACCGGAGAACGATCAGATCACGATCGGCTTCCGTCCCATTTGTGCGGAAACTTTCTGACAGCTTTTCCCCTGTTCCACGGGAGCAGATAGCCTGGCTGTCGCTGGATGAAAAGCAACCCATCGGAAGAAAATGCACAACGGTTCGGATATTGAAAATATCAAAAATATTGTAATTATACCACCAGTCAGCCTTCTTCCAATCGGAAAATTCTGACAAAAACGCCATTTTGGGTTGCTCCCGACCATAGGACCGACGTCAAGGAAGAGGCGCAGGCCCATCGGATTCACCTGTCTCCTCCATCGGCGCGACAACTTTGTCGGTCTGCTCAAAAACAAGACTGATCAGTTGGTCGCCTGGCACAGGGGCGCTGGAATCCGGAGTCATCACGCTGAGCGTGTTACCTGAACTCAATTTGAAAAGAACCAGGGCCGAGTCGCCGTAGAATTCGTCAAAATCATCAGCGGAGAATTCTTCATTGATGGAGGTGCGTTTGATAACCGCACCGGATTTCACAAAATCCTCGAGGCCCTGGTTTGTGATCTCACGACTCCCGAAATCGCGACCGTTAAACTCGGTGGATGAGGACTTTCTCTCCGAGCTGCTGTGATCAGCGGGATGGAGCTGGAACACATTCGAAATGCCGAGGGAGTGCCCGAGATTGAGGCACGCAAGGGTGTTTACCTGATCGTTTGGAGTGGCGGCGACCAGGTAACCGATGCCTACCAGATCGAGTTCCTCGGAAGCATACTCCGAAAGAATATTCGCGTTCACGGCCGGAATTCCCGCCATTCGAGCGTCCGCCGTGGCTGAGTAGTTGGTATCAATCATGAGGACGCGGAAGCCGGCATCCTGAATGATTTTCGCCGCCTCGATTGACCAGGATCGAATTCCGACAAAAAGGACCCCCTGCGGATTTTTACGGGCCAGTCCGAGGCGCCGCGCCAACGGAGCTGCAAGCAAACCGTAGAAGGCAACCGTTCCCACAATCACAAAATAGGTCACGGGAACAATCCGGGCTGCCTCCTCTCCGAACGGCCCTCCTTTTTCGGCAAGCTCAAGAGCAAAAACCGAAGAAACCGCAGCCGCAACAATTCCCCGCGGAGCCATGAGCGAGAGATAGAGCTTCTCACGAAAGCTCACGGCTTTGTTCCCGAACTGACTCAGAAAGACACTTACCGGCCTCACCACAACAATCAACGCGACGAGAAAAAGGGAAGCCTCTTTCCAAACCATCGCGATATCATCGACCCCGATCCGCGCCCCGAGGACAATGAAGAGGCAGGAAATCAGGATGGTCCGCAGCACCTCCTTGAACTCGACGACATGTCGAATTTTTGCGCGGTGCTGATTTGCGAGAACGATCCCCATGACGGTGACGGTAAGAAGACCGGACTCGTGCTGGAGCAGATTCGAAATCGTGAAGAGCGCCAGGCCTATGGCGAGAACAACAACTGACTGGAGAAAGTCCGGAACCCAGTGCCGTTTCAGAACGTGAGACAGCGACCAGGCCGCACCGTAACCGAGACCGACACCGATCAGAATCGTTTTCCCGAGAGCAGCCATTACCCCGACAGCCCCCGAGGAATGACCGTGATCCCCGTGACCGTGACCAAAAAGCGCACCGAAGACCAACACCGCGAGAATTGCACCCACCGGGTCGATGACGATCCCCTCCCATTTAAGAATCGAATTCACGTTCCGTTGCGGCTTCACCGAACGAAGCAGCGGCCCGATCACCGTTGGTCCTGTCACGACCAGAATCGCTGACACCAGAATCGCGACCTGCCAACTGAACCCGCCGAGATAGTGAGCCGCCACGGAACTGACTCCCCAGGATATGAGGCTGCCAATTCCGACCAGGCGCAAAACAGCCGTTCCGGCTTCTCTCAGTTCGGAAAATTTCAGGGTCAGTCCTCCCTCTAACATAATAACACCAACAGCAAGAGAGACGAGAGCGAACAGAGTTTGTTCGTTCACCACCCGGTCCTGATCATAAAAGATTCCGGCTACAAATCCGGTGGCCAGCAGGAGCAGGATGGAGGGAACTTTCAGGCGCCATGCCAGCCATTGTGCCGATATGCCGAGAAGAAGAACAGAGGAGAAGAAAATCAGTCTTTCGTCCATGAGAGGATTGAGGAGGGACAACCCCATCAACTCAAACTTCTACCGTGTCTGCAACGCCTTTTTTCCAATTTGCGAGGCGAGGAGACGTAACCAATGGTGAAATGTCGGGAGAGCCTCCGGATCGAATCATGTTTTACAAACCCGTTTTGCCTCACACTGCCGCACTTTTGCTGGCAATTGCCTCCTTTTTTCCCGGCCACAGCCAGGAAGCCGAACCGGAGCTTTCAGCAATTTCTGAGATCAACCAGCTGGAGGAAACGAAACCACAGGATCCAAGGGCCGCTCTCGGATCCATTACCGAGTCAATCGCTCTCGTCGAAAAGGAAGTTCAGGAGACGCGCAAGAGACTTGAAGGTGCGACCGAAACCGAACAGGCTTCGATTGAGGCAAAACTTCTCTCCCTATCGGAAAAGAAAGAAGCCCTTCAGGCCGATTTCGAATCCATCGCCACCGGGATTGATCCTACGGAGTATGAAGGGGAACTTGTCGAGGAGTTCGTTCTCAGCAACGAAGTGGACGCACTTCTCGAACCAATCATCGGGGAGCTCAAAGAACTTACGGAGAAGCCGAGAGAGATTGAGCAGTTGCGGACCGAATTGAGCCGATGGCAGCAGCGGCTCATCACAACCGAAGCCGCTCTGGAAAATCTCCAGTCCATTTCCCGGGACGAGATTCCGCAATCCCTGACCGAATCACTTGGGAAAACCCTGAATACCTGGAAAGAGCGAAAGAAACAGGCCGAAAATCGAATCCAGGCACTTACCTATCAGCTGGAACAGGCCGAGAAG
>JAKSBG010000020.1 GCA_022361255.1 Verrucomicrobiales bacterium | reverse complement strand
CTCATGCAACTCTACAAGCTCACTCTCGCATCGATTTTGAATCGTAAGACATTCGTCATTTTTGCGTTTCTTCTCCTCGCGCTTCCTTTTGCGCTTCCGCTCATGACCCCCTGGGAATCAAAACCCAGCCTCCTTGAGCCGGCCCGTGCTCAGGCTTCCTGGGTTCTCCTATGGGTCGCCGCACTGGGTTGGTTGTTCTTTCAGGGAGCAATGATCGGAGACCGCTGGTCCTCCCACGGCATCCTGGAGTATTTCAAAACTCTCGGCGTATCGAAAACCAGACAGATGGGACAACTCTGGTTGAGCTGCTTCACCGTATTTGTCGGCTTCGCCCTCATTACTTTCCTGATCAGCACCTTCACGGCGATGCCGGGTGATCCCATAGAGGCAGGACATTGGGTACGCACCAATCTTCAGTATCTGCTCCTCTTTCTTCTGGTCATTGCGCCCCTTCTTGTTCTCGCAATCGCGCTGGGGACGAGACTGAACGGTGCTGCCGCCTATGCCATCACTGTGGGACTCGCTCTTTACGGAATGTTTGGGATTGCACAACTGGAAGTGTTTCTGGTCGACAACAAGAACGCAGTACTCAACCTCCTCTACATTATTTCCCCCCACTATCACCTTTCCGACCTGACTTCCCGTCTCGTCTTCAAACTGGGATCTCTTCCGGGGCGTGATCTGGTGATGATGGCAACCTACCTCGGAGGTATCGGACTCTTCACCACAGGCCTCTCATTTCAGCTGTTTCGTATCGGAAAATGAAGAGAGGTGTTCCACAGTTTCTCTCGCTTTCTTTTATCATCGCGGGACTTGCCCTCACCGGGCTCGGTCTCGCGAGCCTTCGCAACGCTGACCGGGTTCATCACAGCAGAAACCCTTTTGCGATTCAGAAATCGGCATACGGGAAACTGCTGGCACGTCTGACGGAAACGACAGTCGACCGCATCTGGCATCTGGGCGTAGAACAAGTCGCTCCTCATAGCCACGACGATCACGATCACGATCACGATCACGATCACGATCACGATCACGATCACGATCACGATCACGATCACGATCACGATCACGATCACGATCACGATCACGATCACGATCACGATCACGATCACG
>JAKSBG010000271.1 GCA_022361255.1 Verrucomicrobiales bacterium | reverse complement strand
CGGGTAATTGTGCCCTGGTCGAGAAGATACGGGGATATGTCGAATCCGTAAAAGTCATCCAGTGCGGTAGCGAGCTGGTCGACGGTTTCGGCCTTGCGTTCTTCTTCATCGGTGAGTTCATCGTCATCCACGGAACCGGGTTCATTGAGAATCAGAGTGACTCCGGCGGCTCCCGGACCGTTTGCGAATACGAGGTCGGTAAAGCGTGCCCCTGCGAGGAGGTAGAGCCGGTTCGCTACCGGTTCGACAGATGGCTCGTCACCCCATTTGAGTTTCCACTCGACGCCGAAGGCATCTTCGGTCTCGCATTTCGGCGAGGTCGCCGAGCGATACACTTCGTCCAGAAAAAGAACTCGCCTTGCCTCGTCAAAACGATAGGTCCGCCCGGGCGAAAGATCTCCTTCGTGGAGAAGTCTTTGTGTCAGAGTGCGGCGAAGAGTCTCCTCGAATTCACTGGCAAGTATCGCCCGGTCCCCGGGAATATTGGAACGGCGAATCCAACCCGGATGATGAGGGCCGATATCAAGCTTTGAAATTTGCTCCGGAGACATCAGAGCGAGGTCACCCGGGGAGAGAAACCGGGCTTCTTTCTCCGAGTAAAGGAACCGTGATTCTTCCGAGGCTGGCGTTTTCCCGGAGGGACTGTGCCGGTTTTGATCCCGAACAAGCGGAACGCCGTGTCCGAAGAGGGTTCCCAAAAAGATGTTTCGATAGAGCTCATTAATCGGGGGCAGGTTCTGAACCGGGGGATCGGCTGAAAGCGCTTCGAGAATCCGATAGGCGTCCACTCGGGCCTGAACGGATCGCGCTTTGTTGTCAGGACTGTGCCTGAGCTCCCTGCGAACAAAGAACAGAATATCGAGTTCGTCTTCAATGTCGTCGATCTCATCCTCGTCGTTCGTTCCTGATTTGGAGCTGCGTAATTCTGCAATTCGCTCCTCAAGGTGGTTTTGAAGCAATTGGTGAGCCGACACCGAAACCGGATCGATTCCGGAGAGGGGGGAATCACTCTCCACTGCGTTTCCCTTTCCTGACAGAAACACCACAATGGCGAAGGCGCAAAGGGTCGGCAGGCCGGGCTTCAACGGTTCCGGTCTCAGGCCATTGATGGAAAAGGAATTCATACTTCTACAGACTTGAGGTCAGAATGAGCGGAACCCGATTCGTGCGAGTTTCGATACATCACCTGCAGTCGCACGGTTTTCTTCTGAATTCGAATGATCTCAAGATCGTTCACTTCTACGCCAAACTCTTTCTCGATTTTAGCGGCCAGAAACTCAGCGTCGAGCATTTGGCTCATGTCGTCGAGCGGAAGTCTGATTTGCACATTCTGGTAGGCATCTCTCCAGATTCTGGGATGATCTCCGAAGTAGGCGGTGAGGAGAACCATGACAGATGCGAAATACTCTACCCGGGCGGGGAGGACCGAGTTGATGAAGGTCAGCGCCACCGCTCCGAGAAGGTAGGCAACTTCCGCTTTGTCGAAAGTATCGCTTCGAAGACGGACCAGGGCCAGCAGGGCAAAGATGGTGAATCCAAAGCCGGCCGTCAGTACGGAATTCAAAAGAAAGATGGGAAAGAGAAAGAGATTAAATCCCATCAGGAGGAACATCATTTTGTGGTCGTGATGCCTCCGGTAGTAAATTACATAGGCGTAGATAAAAATGACCAGCAGGTTGATGCCGAACTCGATCAGCAGTTCAAAGCGGCCAATTTCGTGAGGTTTCCGGATTTGCGTTTCCAGGTCTGGAATCGGCTCAAACAACGTTCCGGCTGCGTTTTCCAGGGTAGTGACAACATCCTTGACGCGCTCACCGTTGGCCAGAAATTCCACATCCTGATTCTTCCCCGGACGCTTGAACTCTACGTCGTAAAAAATCCCCCTGAGAGCGCTCGAGACTTTTTCCACTTCGGAAATTTCGTCGTCTCCGTATTCAGACCGGACCGCTTTCTGAACGGCATCGGGGAGTTCATTGAATTCGATGGTGGTTTCCGTTTCGATCCACTCACCGTTTTCGCGAAAGTCGGCACGGTACTTGATTCCGTCCTCCTCGAAAGAGGCTTCCCAGAAGCCGTTGGAGTCGACTTCCCACTCAACATCTTTTGCGTCCGGATATTGTCCCGAGAAAATGCTCTCCACGACTTTGGGCGCGGCGCGAAGCGACCCGGCGGCGATCAGTGTGAAAAGAACGAGGATCGACCCCTGGATCAATCGAATGGGGGTGGGGGAAAGTATGTTCATTGGAGAATCCCTTCTCTGGGCCGGGCTGGATTGTTGTCACGATACTCGTCAAAAACGTTCCCCTCGCCATTGAGAGCCCGATAGGCCTTTGAACCGTCCGGAAATGCCGTCACTTCGACGAGGTGGTGTACCGACGCCCATTCCGCGAGATATTCGTCGGCCCCGACGCGGGCCAGCATCGCTGGAGTGATGGGCCGGAGTTTCGCGCCCCATGCGCCGTCGCCGATGTGCAGGATGCCGTTCTCATCGTCCCGCTTCCCGTCCGTTATTTTGTGGCTTCGCTTGTAAACATGGTGGTCATTTTCGAACACACAATCGACTCCGTGTTTTTCAAAAAGCGGTGTCCAGTGCCGGCGGATGTCACCGAGGTTGCGCTTGATACCTGTTCCCCAGGCCGGGCGATGGTAGACGGTAAAAAGGTGTTTTCTCTCCTCTCTCGCAGCGAGCTGAAGACCCAGCCAGAGGGTCTGGGACTCCACCTTCTTCGCGTGGTTGGAGTCCAGCAGTATGATCGAAAGGTATTCCCCGAAATCGACGGTGAAATTGGACTCGCCGTTTGGGAGATCGAAAAGAGAAAAATAGTAAGGGGCATCTTTCTCCCGAACCCGGAGTCCTTTCATCTCGTGGTTCCCGATCCCGGCGATCATTGGAATGGATCTGCCGTTTTTCCCAACGACAAGATCCGTCCAGTTATCGATCCAGTCATACCACTTGTAGGCATCCCTCCCGTTCGCGTAAGCGAGATCGCCACCTAGCAGACCGAACATCGGGTCGAGACCTGCGGCGACGTTGCAAACGGGGACCGCTGTCGAGGTCCCCATGTCACCGCCTACAATAAAACGAATCGGTTGATTGCCGTTGGCCGGGGCCGTACGGAACCAGCCGTCCTTCACGTTGTCCGCGCCGCTGTAGAGATGATAGGAATAGGAAGTTCCCGGTCTCAGCCCGCTGACCTTTCCGAAGAATACTTTGTCGTCTGTTTCTCCGAAGGGCTTTTCGTCAATCTTGATTTCCCGGGCGGGGCGGGATCCGCGTGGCCCGATGAGCAAACTCCACTCCGATGATTCCGCCCGGGCGAATTCTCTCAGATTGGAAAGTTTCGGAAGGCTCGCGGCCCAGTTTTCTGCAGGGTCTGCCCCGGCGAGGTATCGCCAGGTTGTTTCCGGGCCAATCAGAGTCTTTTGTCCGGACCGGAGTGAAGGTATCAGGGTGAAGTCGCTGCTGGATTTACGAACGTTATGCCCCTCAATCGCAAGAATGTTATTTCCCGCTTTCAGAATTTGTGAGGCATTGGCGATACGGAAAATCTCTGTCTCGCCAGCTTCGTGACCACGTGTCACCCGCGCGTCGCGATTTTGTTTTTTCAGATTGGAGGACCGGGCAATCTCGACTCCATTCAAATAGGCGACGAATGCATCGTCGTAGTCGATACTCAGAGTGAGAGGCTTGGAGCGGTCCGATGCAGGTACGGAAAACCGTGTCGAAAGATAGACCCGGGTAAATTCTCCCTTCATCTCCGGGATGGCCGTTACATCATCTTCATCCCCGTAACCAAAGCCTGCCTTTCCCTCCCTCCAGACCGGTGGGGTCTCCACGTTCGTGGCAAGGCGTTCCACCCACGCAAAGGTAGCTTCCGAGGTGGGGTCGCCGTGCCACTGAATGAAAGGGCCGTGAAATTTCAGTTCGCGGGCATGTAACGGAGGCGTGCCTGCTGCAGGTAGCAGCAATGCGGAGCTGAGTAGAAAAAGGATAGAGCGTTTTGCTTTCATGAAATCTGGCGAATCATTCGCAGCTCATCTTCCTTTGCAAAGCCTGTGCCATGATCAGTTCGTAATGTTTCTTACCACCTGCAACTAAATTAAAAGCAACTATTTACGCTGCTATGCGATGTTTTCCAACGGAAGCTGACGGTGCCTGTTTTTCGTGTCGCGACTCGAGCTGTTGCAAAATGCAATAATCTCGTCGTGCAAGGTTCACAAAAAGACGCACCCTCCGGATCTCGTCGTCCGAAGGGTGCGCTCTCCAGGTCGGGGAGTTAGCCCGCCCCGCTTGAGTTTGTCTGTTGGTTAGGAGTTGAGGTGTTTGTCGATTTTCTCTTTGGCTGCTTCTTCCGTGTGGTCGATGAGTTTTTCCGCGCGGTCCTCGAGTCCCTCGGAATCGAGCTGATTTTCGGAAAGAAACTCCCGACCGTTCTCAGCTACTTTCTGCTTCAGTTGATCGGCGCTTTCCCCGCAAAGCTCGTCTTCGTGCTTTGTCCGGGGAAGGGCCAAAGAAGCGATGAATCCGCAGGCAATTGCTCCCAGCGCAAGCAGCTCGGGATGGCTCTCTCTTCCGCTCTCGAAACGGCGGGCAGCACCTTCCCTGGCACGTCCGGCCTTCGCGGCGATCTGGCTCGTTCCCTCTGAGATCGACTCTTTCCCGTGCTGCATCCATTGTTGTCCCGTTTCTTTGACGGTTTCGGCAGTCTGGCTGATTTTCTCCTTTGCGTGATGAATCCGGCCGGTATCAGAGTCGGAGGAGTTTTCAGCATTCTCCTCAGCGTTTGCCGCGTCTTCCCAGTCACGGATGGTGCCGGGCGTAACGGGCTCGACGGAACATTCGGGAGCGGTGAGATCCGGCTCCGGAAGGCTGCCCGTGGAATTTTTGTCGCTTCTACGGAAAAGATCACGCGGAATAAACGCGGCAGCGGCGGCGAGAAGCCCTAGTGCAATCGGTAGGGGGTTCTCGCGAATCCGGCGACTCGTGGACCTTCCAATCTGCCCTGCTTTCTCCCGCACCTCTCCGAGGTCGAGAGAGTCCGTATACTGGGTCAGTTGGTCCATCAACTTTGTGCTGAGGGATGAAGGGGAAGCTTCCTCTGACAGTTCCTCGACAGAATCGTCGATTTGCTGTCGGGTTCGCTTGATGTCTTCCTGTACGATTTCGGGACTTCGTTGTCCGTTTCCGTTGTTGGTGTGTTGGTATGGTTCAGTTCGGTTCATGATAAATGATGTAGTTTGGTTTTTGCCCACTCTGTGGTGGCTTGAATGGATTTTTTCGTTTCCTTGAGTTTCAAATTTTCAGGTGAAAGGAGCTTTGATGCTCTGGACCAGACGATGGCAGCGGCCGTGAGCGAAAGGATTGCAGTGATTGCGAATCCGATCGCGACCGAGGCGATCAGGGAGAACCCGAGCGCTGCAAAGCCTGTCGCAATCCCGGCAGTAACGGCCAGAAGGACAAGGGGAATTGCTATCGCGAAAATCACTGTTCCCAGTGCTGCGTGCAGGAGCCCGCGCTTTGCCTCAGTGGCCTTTTGCTCCAGCTCGGTCTTTGCCAAATCGCATTCCTGCCTGAGCAGGAGTTGCAACTCGCTCCCGAGGCGGGAGATCAGCGCTAAGAGGGAAGCTTCCCCCCGGGCGTTGTGATCTGCTGGCCTCCGTCCTTCCTGGTGGCCGGGATCGCCCCCATCTTCCCGATGGGGGGCGATTCGGTCTGATCGCTGATTCAGGTTTTCAACCATCAGGAATCTTTCTCACTGGATTTCAAATAACGTCCTGCCAGGAATCCCGCAAATGCCAGTCCTCCGAGAACGGCCGCCGGGTACTTTCTGACTACATCTTTTCCGTCTTCGAGAATTTGCGACGCATCGTTTTTCTCGAAGTAGTCAGCGAGATTAGCGACAGAGTCGGAGAATGTCTCTACCGGACCACTGAGGTAGGATGGATCCCCCTCGCGGAGTTCCGTCGCGGCGGCGCGGGCACTCTTCTCGACGTCGCGAAGATGGGAGCCCGTTGTGTTGGCGAGATCCTCGCCCCGGCTCCGAATCGCTTCTCCAGTCTTGCCTGCGATCTTCTCAGCACTTCCCTGGACTTTTTCTTTCACCTTGGAGAAATGCTCGTTCTCCGTCTTTCCTTCGGTGTGGGGCTGACTCTCATCTGTGTCGAAGCGGTCTGCATTCGGCACCTGAGTTAGCGGTCCATCTTCGGACTCCGGAATGTGACGTGGTTCTAGTGTATCAAGTGTGGTTTCTGGTTTCATAGCTGCCTCACCAAGATTGCAACAGATGTGCCAGATCGTTCCTTGAATCTCTTGTTTGCTGGTAATGAGATAGTTACGAAAACGAGTTCCGATCTGACCGGCTCGCATTCTTCCTTCGGGCGTGCAGATCGAGAGCTTCTGTTTTGCAATTTGCAGAATTCGGGAGAGGCTTGATTGTGATGCGTAAACAGGGTTTGCTCCCACGATTGACAGGGTTTGATCAACGGGGGAACAGGGTTAGAGTGATCCCATGAGTCTTCCCTGCCTTCTCATTCCCCGTCTACCGGTCGAAGCTCAATAAGTAGTCACAGTCAGCCCACCGTGAGGATCGGGCACTGCATGTCCCCGGGGGTGGCGGCGGTTTGAAAATTGGTCAAAAACTGGCAAAATTGACCGAAGCTCCTGTTTTTGTTCGCAAAGATTGCGAAAAAGTCACAAAGTGGCGCATTTCTCGCTTGCGAATTTGGCAAAAATTGCGATTTTCTCCCGAAGTTAGCAATTTTACCCAAATGGCAAAATCAAAAACACCCGAAATCGATGGTGCACAGGCACTGATCAAAACTCTCGCTGATCTGGGCGTGGAATACATCTTCGGTTATTCCGGCGGTGCGGCACTCCCGATTTTCGACGCATTGGAAACGGTTGAAAGCGATATCAAGTTCGTCCTTACCCGTCACGAGCAGGGGGCGACCCACATGGCGGACGGCTACGCCCGCGCAACGGGCAAACCGGGTGTTGTTCTTGTGACCTCCGGCCCTGGCGCAGGAAATACGATTACCGGAATCATGACAGCGCAGATGGATTCGGTGCCCATGATCATTATTACCGGCCAGCAGGTGACCTGGATGCTTGGGAAAGATGCCTTCCAGGAGGCGGACATTTTCGGCATTACCATTCCTGTGGTGAAGCACAACTACCTGGTTCGCGAAACGAACGAGCTTCCCCGCATTGCGAAAGAGGCCTTTCATATCGCGACAACAGGGCGTCCCGGACCGGTTCTGATCGATGTTCCGAAGAACGTAAGTCAGTCTCCTTTTACCGGTGACCTCGACGCTGAGATTGACCTCCCCGGTTATCGTCCTGAAAAGGGATACGACATCGATTCCACTTCTATCGAGGAGGCTGCCCGTCTCATCAATCTTGCGAAGAAACCCGTTATTCTTGCTGGTCACGGCGCGATGATTTCCGGTGCGGAAGGGGAGCTGATGGAGCTCGCTACGAAGCTCGATTGCCCCGTCACATCGACTCTTCTGGGTAAGGGCGTTTTTCCCGAGTCTCACCCGCTGTCCCTCGGGATGCTCGGGATGCACGGAACCGCCTATGCCAACAAGGCGATCTGCGAATGTGATTTGATTTTCAATATCGGCTCGCGTTTCGATGACCGGATCATCGGTCAGGCCGATAAATTCGGAGCAAACGCGAAGATCATCCATATTGACATCGACGAAGCCGAGATGGGCAAGATGATTGTTCCGGACGTCGAGGTTGTTGGTGATGCGAAGACTGCTTTGAAAGAGCTTCTTCCCCAGCTGGAGAAAAAGGATAATCCCGAATGGCTTGAGCACCTCAATGGCTACAAGAAAAAATACCCGCTCGCTTACAAAAAGCAGGGTGGCCTTCGCATGCAGCAGGTTCTGGACGAAATCCACGAACTTACGAACGGGGATGCCATCGTCACGACGGACGTGGGACAGCACCAGATGTGGGCTGCTCAATTCTACACAAATGACAATTCATTCAAATGGATCAGCTCCGGTGGGGCGGGAACGATGGGCTTCGGCTTTCCTGCGGCGATCGGTGCCCAGTTTGCCTGTCCTGACCAGACGGTGATTGCTGTTGCCGGCGACGGCGGTTTCCAAATGACCCTTTGCGAGATCGCGACAGCCGTGATCCACAAACTGCCAATTAAGATCCTGGTTTTGAATAACCACTATCTCGGAATGGTTCGCCAGTGGCAGGAGCTTTTCTTCGACAACCGCGAGAGCGGGGTGGACCTCGAAGGAAACCCGGATTTCGTGAAACTCGCGGAGGCCTACGGTGCGAAAGGTATCAATATCAAGCGCCCTGCCGATGTGAAGAAGAAGCTACAGGAAGCTCTCGACTACAATGAAGGGCCGGTTCTCATCAATGCCGAGTGCATCAAGACTGACAACGTTTTCCCGATGATTCCGGCAGGAGCCGCGCTCGAGGACATGTTGACCGAGCCGCCGAAACACAAAATGGCGAAGCCTGTTGGATCTACCTGAGGCGCTGCGCGCGCAGAAGCCGGTAGTAGAGGAGGAAAGAAGTAAAGAATCCTCTGCTTCGGTGGCTGCGCAGTATCATTCTTTACTATTCTACTTCTTTACAACTTTTCTTCTTCCCCATGAGCCGAACGATTACGACTTCCGATAAAAAGCCCGCCCCGAGACTGGACCTGATTGGCGGGCACACCCTGAGTATGTATGTGAACAACCAGCCCGGTGTTCTCATGCGTATCTGTCAGATTTTTGCCCGCCGCGCCTACAACATCGATTCGCTGGTTGTCTCACAGGGACGCGACCCCCGGTTCTCCCGGTTGACCCTGGGAATCAGCGGCGATCCCGCCGGACTGACGCAGATCATTCTTCAGTGCGACAAGCTTGTTGACGTGATTCACTGCTACGAGCACACGGAAGGTGATTCTGTCGTTCGTGAACTCGCTCTCGTAAAGGTGGCGGTTCAGGGTGGCGAGAAGCGCACCGAAGTTCTCCAGATTGTTGAGCACTTCGGTGGGAAAACGGTCGATCTCAGCGAGAGCTCAATGGTGATTCGCGTCGAGGGTGCCAGCGACAAGGTTGATGCAGCGATCCGTCTTCTTGCCGGATACGAAATCATCGAAACGGTTCGCACCGGTAAGGTGGTTATGGCCCGTGGCGAGCAGGCAACCTAAGTCTCCCTCAGGCTTTGCCGTGACGGCCGGGGTGGATGCTTTTCTACTCTCCGCCGCCCGTCTACGGAAAATCCTTCCTAAGCAGGCGGTTCATTCGTCATAGTAAAGACCTGTCGTCTTTGCTATGCACCGCTCGCTCGTATCCTGTTCCTTTTTTATCCGCCGATCCCGCCTGAATGCTCGATTTTCCATCACCCGCCGGGCGATTGGATGTTTCTGTGCAGTGGCCGGGTTGCTTTCGTCACTTCCTGCCTTTGCACAGGCACCCCCGAATGTTCAGCCGCTCTGGGACAAGCTCTCCGAGGTCTGGTCGAACAACGATATTGTCGCGGCGGAAGCAGTCTCCGATGAACTGGTCGAGGCTCTGAAGCCCGTCGAGACCGACTTCCAGTGGGGGATTCAGGCAAACTCGGCGATTCACAATCGCGCCTCTCTTCGATACAACCTCGGCGATTATGCCGGAGCGGAAGCGGATTTGATTCGCAGTGTCGAACAGGCAAAAGCGATCCAGATGCCGGGAGGTGCCGCCATCCCCGCCTTTCAGGAAATGATCGATGTCCGTATTCGGCTCAGTCTGCGGGGGCTCATGAATTTCTACCTTGCCGCTGGTGATCTTGAGCGTGCAACGACGGCCTTTCGCGAGGCCGTCCAGATTGTTCCGGCGCATCGCCGCGAAGCCCAAAACACGGCGGGGTCGGGGTATCGGATTCTCGCATCGGAAGTTTCCTCGATGGAGGGAACCTTCTACCGGGCAACCGGTGACTACGTGAAATCACTCGAGTCATTTCTGGCCTACCTTGAGGAAATGGACGTGGCATGGCAGGGCGTTCTCAAAGACAACGGCGGGCAGGAATCAGATTTTACGGATCAGCTCAAGATGAACTATCTCCGGGGGCGCGCCAACGTGCTTATGGAAATGGCGGAGGTGGCGAGTCTGCAGGGTGACCATGAAGAGGCTGTCGGGTTTGCACGAGAGGCCCGCGAAGCAGCAAATGGCATGATGCCGCTGTATCGGAACTGGGCAGAGAACGTCGTCAAAACCAATCCTGCCATGAAGCAGGAGACTGTCGACAAAACACTGCAGGGAGTGGAAACGAATATGAATTACCTGCGTTTCGAACGAAGCGCTCTGATCTTCCGGGCTGCAGGAGATGAGAAAGGTGCACTCGAACTGATGCTCGAAGGGCTCGCAAAAAGAGGCACCGATTTCAAGCAGCAGCGGATGTTGACGCTGGAATACAATGTCATTCGCCCTGAGGAAAGCCTGCGCCTCATTGGTGATCTGCAGGCCATACTTGGAAAGCATGACGAGGCATCTGCATCCTACGAAAAAGCTCTCACATTGATACAGGAACAATATCCGGGCGACCACCCTGCCGCGTTGGAAATTCGGGAAAGTCAGGCTCTTCTCTCTCTTGCAAGGGGGGATCGAGATGAGGCAGCAGAACGCGCATCGGCACTGTTAGCGGACCGGATGAAGAACCTGGAAACGGTTCTGTCTTTCGGTGACGAATCCCAGCGCCTTGCCTACCGTTCCTCAATCGATCCCTGGAGTTTGCAGGCAACGATTGGCGAACCCGGCGCCCTGTATGAGGCGGTTCTCCGGACGAAGGGTATTGTGTTGGAGTCGATCCTCGAAGATCAGGGGCTCGCGCAAAAAGAAAACGATCCGGCCCTCGCGGAAACGCTTGCGCAGCTGGAGCAGGCCCGTCGCGACCTGATGAAAGAACTCCTTGCCGGTGCAGATCCTGCGGGGACGGAAGAAAAGCGAAAGGTCATTGCCGGGTTGGAAGCGAAACTGGGCAGGCGGGATTCTCATGCCGGAGCACGGAAATCGCTTACGGTGACGATCGATGCGGTGGCCGGTGCAATACCTGCGGACGGTGTTTTGATCGAGTTCATTCGATACCGCGACTTTTCTGCGCCGGGCCGGTTTGTGGAACATTTTGGCGCTGTGGTGTTGGCGGCAGGAGGGCAGCCGGAGTTTGTTTCTCTGGCGGAGGCCTCAAAAGTCGATGCTGCAATGGACGCCTACGCGAATTCGGTTCGTGCGAAAACAAACGACGAGGACATGTCTAAACTACTGGCGGGAATTGGCGAACTCGTCTGGAAGCCTATTGAGCCACACCTGCCCGCTGCAGGAAAGCCGCTGATCCTGTCTCCGGACGGATCTCTCAATTTCTTCAGCTTTGCGACTTTGTTAGGGGACGGGGGGCAGTTCATTGGTGAGATCTGGCCGGTTACCTATGTGAGCTCCGGCCGCGATCTGCTCCGTGAGAAAAATGCGGAGAGAAACGAATCGATCCAAATCGTTGCGAATCCGGATTTTCAGACGCCGACTACAGAGGAGGTGGCAGGTGCTCGCGAAGTGGGTGCCGACGCCGCCGTTTCGATGCGTGGTGTCCTCGGTCGCATCGGACTTTCTCCACTGCCCGGGACGAAGGCAGAGGAGGAAGCGCTTCGCAAGATTATCGAGCAGGAATGGAAGTGGAAAATTGAAAGCCATCTCGAAAGGGGGGCCACCGAGGAAGCGGTCGGCGCAGTGGACTCGCCGGGCATTCTTCATCTGGCCACGCACGGGTTTTATCTTCCGCAGACCGGACGCAGTGATCCTCTCGAGCGGGCCCAGCGATACTGGGACAGCGCGGAAATGGGGAGCCAGGCTGCTGCCGTTCTCGAATCCTTTTCCGATGTCGTTCTCAACAATCCTATGCATCGAAGCGGTATAGCTCTGGCGGGGGCAGAGGCGACCCTGCATTCATGGGGGGAAGGGAAAATTCTGGATACGCGGAAAGACGGGATCCTGACTGCTGCCGAAATGGCCGGGTTGGATCTGGAAGGAACCTGGATGGTCGTGCTTTCCGCCTGCGAAACGGGGCTCGGGGAAGCGAGGTCCGGGGAGGGGGTTCTCGGGATGCGCCGGGGGCTCGCCCGCGCCGGAGCAGAACATTTGTTGCTGACTCTCTGGCCGGTCGCCGATCGTGAGACCGCGCTGTTCATGATGGATTTCTACCAAAATCTCGATGCCGGCAAAAATGAGCCGGTCGATGTCGCGCCGGCGATTCAGTCCGCGTATCTGAAGGCTTTCCGCGAAAAGCAGGGCGTCGCGGCGGCGGTGCGTCTCGCAGGACCGTTCATTCTGAGCCGGTAGATTGGTAGGATAGTCGTGTAGTCCCCGCCGGTTTTTGTTTGCGTTTTCCAGACTGGATGGAGACGCGAGTGGAGAAAAATCTGCTTTCCCTGTTGGTCGGAGAGTGCGTTTTGTTTACCTTTAGCGGTTCTCCGTTCCAAACTGTTGAATCAATTCTTCCGCCAGGAGAATTGCCATTGCGCCTCCCCTGGAGTCCTTGCCAAGAATGGCCTTGCGTCGGTAGTAGGCCTCGAGAGTTGGCTGTTTTCCGGTGCCCTCGCAAACATTGTAAAGTGTTTCGCCATCGGAGCCGATTCTGGCTTTGATCCCGGACCACGCCGCAAAAAGTCGGGGGTTCCAGATACTGGCGTTGAGCAGTTCGGTATCAATTCCCCGGGCAATTGCATAGGCGATCATACATGTGGAGGTAAATTCGGCATAGCTGTCAGGCATATCGATGATTTGATGCCACATACCGTTTGCGTCCTGGTGGTCCGCGAGAGCATTGAGATGCCCCTTGAAACTTGTTTCGAGTGAGGCACGGTCCGGATGATTTTCCGGCAAGTGGTCCAGCACCATTGCCAGACCGAGTGCAGGGAATCCGTTTCCTCGCCCCCACGCCGCTTCGTTGAGAGGGGAATGGCGATAGAGTCCGTCATCACGAAGGCAAAGGTCCTGGATGAAGCGGATATGATTGGCGCATTGGTCAAAATATTTCGTTTCTCCTGTTGCTTCACCCGCGCGGGCAAGGACCGGGCCGCTCATGAATACAGCATCACTCATTTCGCTGTGAAAAGGCATGCTTTTCAATGGTTTCTCCCCGTCGAATCCCATATCAGCCACCTTGATGAGACGTTCTTCGGCCCAGTCTGTCGGAATCTCAGCATAGAGAAGAGTCCCGGCAATCGCTCCCCCGTTTTTCGGAAGTGAGCTGGTGGAATG
>JAKSBG010000021.1 GCA_022361255.1 Verrucomicrobiales bacterium | reverse complement strand
GATCTCGGGATCGGAGACATCCAGCCGACGAATCCGGACTGCAAGATCAAGACTCCCCATTTGCAGAAGATGGCGGAGGAGGGGATTACTTTTCTCGATGCCCACTCCTCCAGTTCGGTCTGCACGCCGACACGGTATGGTGTTTTGACAGGGCGATACAACTGGCGGTCGCGCCTGGCCAAAGGGGTGCTGAGCGGGACGAGCGAGCACCTCATTCCCGCAGAGCGGGCGACCGTCGGGCATTTGCTTCAGAGCGCGGGCTACCACACTCAAATGATCGGAAAATGGCACCTCGGATGGGACTGGGCGAAAAAGCAGGAGGCGGAAGGTGACATCGATAAGATCGGATACTCGCAGTGGGATACCTTTGATTTTACCAAGCCCGTGAAAAACGGCCCCGACATCAATGGGTTTACCAACTACTACGGTCACTGCGGGTCGCTCGATATGGCGCCGTATATCTGGGTTGATACCGGCAAAATCAAAGCCGTTCCGAACCGTGAAGAAGGGGTGACGCGCGAGGAGGATCCCTACGGGTGGTATCGGAAAGGGCCGATCAGCCCGGACTTCGTGATCGACGATGTCCTGCCGCACCTCTTTGATAAGAGCATCGATTATGTGAACGCCCGGGCGGAGGAAGCCAAGGAGGGAAAACCTTTCTTTCTCTATCTGCCGCTGCCAGCTCCTCACACCCCGATCGTGCCGGTGGAGCCGTTTATCGATGCCAGCGGGATCAACCCCTATGCCGATTTCGTGATGCAGGTCGACCATCATATGGGGGAGCTGTTTGAGGCATTGAAGAAAGCGGGGGTGGATGAAAATACGATGGTCTTTTTCACCAGCGACAACGGCTGCTCTCCCCAGGGGAATTTCGAAGTCCTTGCGGAACACGGTCACGACCCGAGTGCCGGCTTCCGCGGGCACAAGGCGGACATTTACGAAGGAGGACACCGGGTTCCTTTCGTGGTGCGCTGGCCGAAAGGGATTGAGGCCGGGCAAAAAACCAATGCTCTTGCCTGTCTCACCGACCTCTACGCAACGATGCAGGACATCACCGGTCAGCCGAAGGAAGACCTTGGCGGCGAAGACTCATTCAGCCTCGTTCCGGCATTTGAAGGCGATGACGTGACAGAAAGAAAAACACTGATCAGTCATTCGATCGGAGGCTCATTTTCGATTCGCGAAGGCGACTGGAAGCTCTGTCTCTCTGCCGGCAGTGGCGGTTGGAGTGCTCCGAAGGAACCGGAAGCGAAAAAGCAGGGACTGCCGCCGGTTCAGCTTTTCCACCTGAAAACGGACAAAGGTGAACAGAAGAACCTCGTCGAAGAAAAGCCGGAGAAAGTGAAGGAGCTCATCGACTTGCTGGCGAGTGAGGTGAAAAACGGGCGCTGCACTCCGGGGAATCCGGTGCCGAATGATCGTGAGGTCACCTTTCTTCCAGCCGGATATAAAGTCGCGGCAGAATAACAGGGGCTTTCTTCCGCTCTTTTCGACAGGCGTGAATCCGGAGGGCTGCAGCAGGGGGAATTTACCGTGATCCGGAAGACGGGCGGGTGCGTAAACCCTTCGATGAAATTGCGCATTCGATTCCTTCTCCCGGTGTGGCTCGCTGCCACAATTTCTCTCTCTCTGGCTGGAGAAAAAGGCCCCTGGTCGTGGCGGGGACAGACCGTGACGGAGTTTGACTCTCAGACCGCTGACCTCGACTGGCGCATTGTGAACGACGGGGTCATGGGGGGACTCTCGAAAGGGAATGTGGAAATTTCGGACAGCGGGGTCATGACCTTCTCGGGTGATCTTTCTCTCCAGAATAACGGGGGCTTTTCGCTGGTACGCTCCCGGAAGGTGGATCTGAATCTCAGCAACGACCTTGGGATGCTCTTGAAAGTGAAAGGAGACGGGCGCACCTATGAACTTCGTCTCGAGTCCGATGCCCGTCATCGTGGACGTGTCGTCTCTTTCTCCGGAAAATTTGCTACGAAGGCGGGACAATGGATGCAAGTGAAGGTCCCGTTTTCTGAATTCCGCGGTGGCTGGCGCGGGATGGATCTTCCGGATGCGGTGCTGAACCCTGCTGCGATTGAACAAGTGGGCATCATTTTGGCAGACAAGAAAGAGGGGCCCTTTGAACTGGAAGTAGACTACATCCGGACTTTCGGGAAAGGGCAGGGGGACTACACGGAGAAAGCGCCGAATCCCGGGCCGTCGACGCAGAGCGGAACGTCGGGGAGCCTGATCGAAACGCTCGTTGCCGACGGAAGATTTACGGTTTTGAAGAAAGCTCTCGATACTGCGGGGCTGACGGTATTTTTCCAGTGGGATAATCCGCTGACAGTCTTTGCGCCGACCGATGAGGCTTTTGCAAAAATTCCGGAAGAAACTCTGAATGACCTTCTGCTCCCCGGGAACAAGGACCAGTTGGTCGCGCTTCTTTCTCATCATGTCAGCGCCGGGAACAATACCCTGTCCGACGGTCTTGCCGCCGGTGAAATCAAGACCGTACAAGGCTCTCCCGTTGCTTTTCAGTTTCGAAACGGAAAAGCGCAGGTGAACAACGCGAGGGTTCTCGAAGCAGATCAAAAATGCAGCGACGGTATCATCCACGTGATCGACAATGTTCTCATGCCGCCATCCGGCGGGGGGAAGAAAAGCGACTCGTGAATCCCCGTCAGGGGATGATGCCGCCTTTTCGGTTCCACCTTTCCCGCCGCGGTGATCTGTGATATCTACCACGCATGAGATTTCGCGAAATGTTCCTCGTTTCCAGTCTGGCCATTGCGTTTCAGGCGGATTCACTTCCCGCTTTCGATACGAGCGAGTGGAACGTGCGGTGCTGGGATTCGGAAGCCAGGCAGTGGACTGACCGGGGCGTCGATAAAATGACGATCGACGAAACGGATGGCGTTACGAAAGTGACCAACACGAGCGGGATTCACAAACACGCCCATCTCATTTTCCCCGCAGAACTGGATGGCGATTTTATTTTTACGATTGAGCTCAAGGGAGGCTACGAACTCGGATTTCTGAATCGCGAAGGGAAAGATGAGATGCTCTACCTGGAACTCGATAGCTCGGACAAATTCGAGACATTCGAGATTTCGCGAAGAGGAACCCGGTTCGCCGTCAAAAGAAACGGGCGAGTGCGACCGCTCGTTCACTTTGGATTCGACTACGGCGAGGGTTTTGTGATCACCCTGGCTTTGAAGGATGGAGAAAGCGCGGAAATAAAAAGCTACTCTTTCGAAGAAATTGTCCCGTAAATCCTGTAGGAGCGTTCCGCAGGGGGTGCTCCGTGCCTTTGTTTTTCCGATCCGCCTTTTTCAGAAGGGAAAATCCTGCTTCCCTTTTTCCAACTTGAACGTATAAGACCCCAATGAAGTCTGCTTTTTCCGGTTTTATTTTCGCAGCTGCGCTTTTCCCGTTTTCGGGGTTGGGTGAGGAGCGAACCGAGGAGTCATTCATTTCGAATTACGCCGTTGGGAATACCTATTTTTCCTGGACTGATGATGCGGACTTTTCCAACGTGCCGGGATCGTTTTCTCAGAATGAGATTGGCACGACTGCGAATATTCCGGTCATGATGCGCAATGGGTTTCGCCTCACCGCCGGAGTTCAATATCGGAGAAACGAATTGGATTTTACAGGGGCTCCCCTGCCTTTCGGGACGACGTCACTTGATCTGCATCGCCTCGATATCCCGTTCAATCTCTGGAAAGACATCAGTCAAAGGTGGAAGCTCTGGGTTCGATTGCAGCCGGGGTGGCACTCGGATTTTGAGAATGTCGATTCAGATGACTTCATCCTGACTTCTCTGGCCCTGCTTTCCTATCAGTGGAACGAAAAGACGAAAATCGCCTTTGGAGCATACTACTCTCGCGACCTTGGGGAGGAGCGCATCCTCCCGGCGCTCGGATTCATTTTTGAACCCGACCCGCACTGGTCAATTGCCCTCACTTTCCCCCGGGCCGAAGCGGTGTATGCTCCCAATGAAAACTGGCTTTTTACGGGACGGGCTCTTCTCAATGGAGCAGGCTGGAACATCGCGAATCCAAGCGGTGTTGGCCCTGACATTGATCTTAACTACCGGGCGGTCCGGGTTGGTTTCGGCATTGATCGCCGTCTCAATGGGCCGTGGTGGGCGTATCTCGATGCCGGTATGCAAGTAGGACAGGAACTTGAAATTGAGGGCGGCGCGATTCCTTTTCAGCATGACCTGGAGTCTTCCGCTTTCGTCACCGGTGGGGTCAAGCTCCGCTTCTAGCTGAACCGGCGGTCTGCTTGGAGAATGGCCGAAATACAATAAAAGTCGACCAGCGGAACCAATACGGGTCCCTCCCTTTGCTCCACGATGGAAGCCATGAGCAATTCCATCGACAAACCCCGTGTGGCAATCATCGGTCTCGGCTTCGGCGCTGAGTTCATCCCCATTTATCAGCGGCATCCGAACGCCGAAATCGTGGCCATCTGCCAGCGAAATTCCGAATCCCTGAATGAAATCGGTGACAAGTTTGGAATTGAGAAACGCTTCACCGACTACGATGAGCTGCTCGCTGATCCTGACATTGACGCTGTCCATATCAACACACCGATTCCGGATCACGCGGAACACACCTTAAAAGCGATGCGTGCCGGTAAACATGTTGCCTGCACGGTGCCCATGGCAACATCCGAAGAGGATTGCAAAGCGATCGTTGAGCTGAGCGCGGAAACGGGGCTGCAATACATGATGATGGAAACCGTCGTCTATGCCCGGGAATTTCTCTTCATGAAGGAGCTCTACGATACGGGCGAGCTCGGCAAGTTGCAGTTTTTCAAAGCGAGTCACCAGCAGGACATGGATGGGTGGCCCGGCTACTGGCCCGGACTTCCTCCGATGCACTACGCGACGCACTGCGTCGGACCTGTGCTGGGACTGGCGCGAAACGAAGCGGAGTATGTGAGTTGTTTTCCGAGCGGGACAATCCGGGAGGAAATGCATGACTGCTACAACTCACCCTTTGCTGTCGAAACAACTCACATCAAGTTTCACAACAGCGATCTCAGCGCACAGGTCTACCGGTCGCTTTTTGACGTAGCGCGCCAGTATCGCGAAAGCATCGAGGTCTACGGATCGAAGAAGTCAGTCGAATGGCCCCTGATCGAGCACGAGCCACTCGTTGTTCACACCGCGAAGAAACCGGAGCCGGAGATTCCCGAGGAAGTGAAAAGCCCCGACTACGGACATCTGCTCCCGGAAGAAATCGCACCCTTTACCCAGGGTGGGGTCTACGGCGGCGACGACGGGGAGGAGCATCTCAGCTTCACCCAGGGGGCCGGGCACGGTGGTTCGCATCCTCACCTCGTGCACCAGTTTGTCGAGCTTCTCCGGGGTAACGGGGAGGGCTACCCCAACGCGGTGCAGTCGGCAAATATCACGCTCACCGGAATCCTTTCCCACGAGAGTGCTCTCGAAGGTGGAGCGATCAAGCATCTGCCGGAGTGGAGCCTTTCGTCCTGACCCAACCCTCTTTGGTCGCCCGCTTCACCCTGTTTGGTCGCAGACGCAACAGGGTTGAGTGGCCCCGTATTTTTACCTCCCCAAACCGGATATGAATTGCAAATTCGGCATTCTCCTTGTCCTCCTCTTTTTCTCCCCGGTGTTTCCTGTCAGGGCGGAGGAAACGGTATCTCCCGTTCGCGTTCTTTTTCTTGGTCATGAGGGAAGTGGCCCCGGTCAGAAATCGCACCAGCCCCGTCTCATGTATCCGTTTCTCGCGGAGGCTTTGGGTCGTGAAGCGATTTATTTCGATTATGTCGAAACGCCGGAAGAGGCATTCGGGGATCCTGAGAAGTTGTCCCGTTACGATGCGGTTCTGCTCTATGCGAACCACAAAACACTGGGCCGGAAGCTGTGGAATCACTTCAGGGATTTTATCGAGGAGGGCGGGGGATTTGTCCCTGTTCACAGCGCGAGCTGGTGTTTTCAAAATATCCCGGAGTATGACCAACTTGTCGGAGGCCGGTTCCGGTCGCATGGAAAAGGAGTTTTTTCCCCGAAAACGGTCGCTCCTGACCATCCGGCGATACGCGGTGTGCCGGAGCTGAATGCGTGGGACGAAAGCTACTATCACAACAACCACAACGAGACAGACCGCACCGTTCTCCAGGTGCGGGAAGGGCCTGATGGGGATCCGCAGCCGGGCCCCGAGCCGTGGACCTGGGTGCGAAGCCAGGGGAAGGGGCGGGTGTTCTACACTGCCAGCGGTCACGATGAGCAGGTGTGGGAGAAGCCGGAGTTCCACGCGCTGCTGAAGTCCGGCATCCTCTGGTCTGTTGGGGAGAAAAAGAAGACAGGCTACGAGAGATTCCTTTCGGAGCGCACCTCGCTTCGTTATGAGCGACGCGACAATATCGCGAATTATGAAGGGCGCCCGGAGCCGCTGCCCTACCAGTTCCCGCTTTCTCCGGAGGAAAGCATGGATTACCTGCGTGCCCCGGTCGACTGGAGCGTGGAACTCTTCGCTTCGGAGCCAAACATTGTGAATCCGATCTTCCTCTCGTGGGATGAGCAGGGAAGGCTTTGGGTCGGCGAGACGGTGGACTATCCGAACGAGGTCCGGCCTGAGGGAGGAAATGATACGATCAAGGTTCTCGAAGATACAACGGGGGATGGACGGGCTGATAAGGTGACGGTATTTGCCGACGGCTTGAACATTCCGACTTCGCTGACGCATTGGAATGGCGGTGTGATTGTCGCACAGGCTCCCGATTTTCTTTTTCTGAAAGACACGGACGGCGATGGAAGGGCCGACATACGCGAAACCATCATGAGTGGCTGGGGAACCCGCGACACCCACGCCGGTCCGTCGAATCTGCGATATGGAATCGACAACTGGATCTACGGCACGGTTGGCTATTCCGGCTTCGAGGGCGAAGTCGGTGGAGAGTCGTTAGCATTCGGCTCCGGTGTATTTCGCTTTCGCCCTGATGGCTCAAAGATGGAGTTTCTTCATCAGTTCAACAACAACACGTGGGGACTCGGGCTGAACGCGGCGGGCGATGTCTTTGGATCGACCGCAAACCGGAATCCCGCCTTTTTTTGCGGCGTTCCGGCGACCGCCTATCCCGATGGGGAAAAAGGATCCAGTGCGAGAATGATTGCGGACGATATCTCCTTTCATCCGATCACCCCGAATATCCGTCAGGTGGATGCTTTCGGGCAATACACCGCCGGGGCTGGATATGCTTTGGCAACTTCGGACAATTTTCCGCCTCAATGGAGGGACAAAATGGCCTTTATCGGAGGACCGACGGGGCATTTGTTAGGAATGTTTGAGAACGTTCGCGATGGAGCGGGCTACCGGGCGATCAACCGGTTTCATCTTCTCGCCAGTGCTGACGAATGGTTTTCGCCGGTCGCAGCCGAGGTGGGGCCGGACGGGAATCTCTGGGTGGCGGACTGGTACAATTTCATCATCCAACACAATCCAACTCCCAGTGCTGAGCGCGGAGGCTACGTGGCCAAAACCGGACAAGGTAACGCACACGAGAACCCTCTGCGCGACAAGCAGCACGGTCGGATCTACCGCGCCATCTGGGACGGGGCGAGTGACTCGACGATCCGGACTCTAGCCAACGCGAGTGACGGGGAATTGATCGCGGCACTTTCTCACAACAATCAGTTTTGGCGGATCACGGCTCAGCGCATTCTTGTGGCGAACCGGAGGACGGATCTGGCGCCACGCCTTCGGAACTTGCTCGACGAATCAGAGGGATTCGTGGCAGCGCATGCACTATGGACGCTCGATGGCCTCGGGAAACTGGATCGTGATACTCTGCAGGCCGCGCTTCTCCGAACGGATGATCCGGTCGTAAAGCGCAATGCGATCCGTGCTCTTCCGAATACGGAGGAAGGAGCACAACTCTTTTTCGATACCGCGGTGGTTCAGGCTGAGGATCCACTGGTCCGGCTGACTGCCTTTTCCAAACTGGCGCTTCTGCCGGACCGGACGCAGGTCGAGCGGGCGGCAAAGGAGCTGATCAAACGCGTCGAAAATCAATCTGACGAATGGCTTGCTCTCGCCCTGCGGGCGGGTGGCGCGGGAAAAGTCAGAAAAGGGGAAGGTAAAATTACCGGGCCCAATTTGCTTCCCAACCCGTCTTTCGAAAAGGTGGAGGACGGCTTGCCGGTCAATTGGGAGGTGCGGACCTATGCGGGCGAGGGGGAGCATGTCGTCACGAACAAGAGATCGAGACGGGGAGAACGAAGTCTCCGCATATCATCGACGAAAGGAGCCGACACGTCCGTGTTTGCAAAGGTGAAGGTGAAGCCCAACACCGACTACCGGATCTCCGGATGGGTGAAAACTTCCGGTTTGCTCGGGGCTCGTGGCGCGCAAATGAATGCTCACGAAGTGCAGACCCAGCCGCGCGGATCGCGAACCAACGCGTTTCAGCGGGGAACAAGTGAGTGGAGCAGGGTGGAGGCGGTTTTCAGCTCGATGGACAGGACCGAAATCACAATCAACTGCCTCTTCGGCGGGTGGGGGAAATCAACTGGAAACGCGTGGTGGGATGACGTTTCGATGCACGAAATCGAATATGAAATGATCGAGGAGAAGCCGGAACTGACAGAGGGCGATATGGAACGGGGAAAAAAGATCTTTGAAACCCACCCTGTTGCCGCCTGCAACCGGTGCCATGTTGTCGCGGGGCAGGGTGGACCTGTCGGACCCGCGCTCGATGGGATTGCGAGCCGGAAGACAGAAGCCTATCTACTCGAGAGCCTGACCAACCCGCAAGCAGAAATGGCAGAGGGTTTCCCGGCTGAAGTTTCCCCAATGCCACCGATGGGGGTTCTCCTGACAGAGCAGGAATTGCGCGATGTAATGGCCTATTTGATGAGCTTGAAGGACTGAGACCCTGCTATTCTTTCTCTGCCTCTACGCTCGTCCGGTCCACATGCACATCCATCTGAGGGTAGGGGATAGAGATACCGGCATCATCGAGGGCCAGTTTGATCTCCTCCGTCAGAGCGCATTTTGTCGCAAAGTAGTCCGGTGTTTTCACCCAGGGTCTTACGTGCAGGTCGACACTGGAACCTCCGAGCTCACCCACCGCGATAAACGGCTCAGGTTCCTCAAGGACCCGCTCTTCGGATCGGACGACTCTTTCAAGTGTTTCCTTTGCCAGTTTCAGGTCATCATCGTATCCGACTCCGATAACGAGATCGATTCGCCGGGTGTCGCGAGCGGTAACGTTCGTGATCGTACCGTTGAATATGTCTCCGTTAGGAACAATGAGTTCCTGATTGTCTGGAGACCGCATTGTCGTGCTGAAAATCCGAATCTCCTCGACGACCCCCTCGACCCCCGCCGCTTTTACGAAGTCGCCGGCACGAAACGGGCGGAAGATCAGGAGCATGACCCCTGATGAAAAGTTCTGAAGGGAATCTTTCAGGGCAAGTCCCACTGCGAGACCCGCCGCACCAAGGATCGCGATGAATGAGGTCGTATCAACGCCCAGCTGCTCGATTGCAGCAATGACCACAATCAGCGTGAGAACCCATTTCAGAATGTTGGTCAGAAAACGGACGAGCATTTCGTCCATTTTCGATTTCGCGAGAGCTTTTCCAATCAGTCGCACCAGCCACTTCGCGATGATAGAACCTACGACGAAAATCAGGATCGCAGAAACCAGGCTCGTTCCCCAGGGAATGATGTATTCCACAAAGATCTTTTCAAAGTCGAGTTTCGATAGGTCGAAATTTTTGAGGTCCATATCAATGACAGTTGCCCCCGTTGCGAGTTCAGGCAAGAGGAAGCCTCAATGTCATACGGCCGGGAAGAGGAACCGGAAGCAGGAAATTCCCTTCCAGGATGTTCCGGTCTGAACCAAAATGGCCGAAACAACCCAAAGAATGACCGGTGAGCGGTAGATTGTATTTCGCATTTCAGGAATCTTCGGGGAGTGCGGTGAGCCCCTTTAAAATAATGCTGCGCTCCCGCTGGAATTTGGTCAGAATCAACAAAATGAACCCCACTCCCTTTTTCGGAAAATTCTGCTCGCGAATCCTGAGTATCAGCCTGTTGTCATGCCCGTTGGTCGTGCCGGATGCTTCGACAGCTCGCGATTGGGAAACCAGACCCATCCTCGGGGATTTCTATGCCGAAGGTGCCGGAGTCGGAGACATTGACGGGGACGGAAATGTCGACATTTCCTACGGTCCTTTCTGGTTTGCGGGGCCGGATTTCACAAAACAAAGACGCTTCGCGGAAGGCGGGGCATTCGAAGCCGGGAAAGGGTATTCTGACAATTTTTTCAGTTTTGTTCACGACTTCAACGGGGACAAAAAGAACGATATCCTCGTTTTCGGATTTCCCGGAAAATCAGCGCGGCTCTATCTGAACTCGGATGCGGAGCGATGGGAGATGATTGAGATCGCCGATCAGGTCGCGAACGAGTCACCACACCTGATCGATCTGATTCCCGGCGGGCATCCCGAGATCGTCTGCGCGAGGGCTCACGCCTATGGCTACTACGAGGCCGGCGAAGATGCGACCAGGCCCTGGAAGTGGCACACGATCTCGGGAGAGAAAGAGGCGGCAACTCCCTTTGGACATGGGCTCGGAGTCGGGGATATCAACGGTGACGGTCGCGCAGACGTCGTTGAGAGAATGCATTGGTATGAGCATCCCGGAAACCCCGGCGAGGGGCCCTGGCAAAAACACAAGTGGGCAATGGTTCCCTACGGCGGGGGTGGAGCGCAGATCCTGGTCGATGATGTCGACGGAGACGGAGATAGTGATCTGATCACTTCTCTAAACGCACACGGCTACGGGATCGCCTGGTTCGAGCAGCATTCGCCGGGCAAGTTCGGGCGACACGATATCGTCGGGCAGAGCTCGACAGAAAATCATTACGGTGTCGCTTTTTCCCAGCCGCACGCCATGGCGCTGGCTGATATGGATGGGGACGGGAGGAAGGATTTCGTAACCGGGAAACGCTATTTTGCTCACAACGGCCGTGATGCCGGAGGACTGCAGGATCCCGTTCTATACTGGTTCCGAAATACGAAGAGAGAAGGCGGAATCGACTGGGTTCCGCATCTCGTGGACACCGGTTCCGGCGTCGGGGTCGAGGTCAAAGTTGCGGATCTGAACGGGGATGCAAAGCCTGACATTGTGACAAGCAGCAAAAAGGGACTGATCGTTCATACACAGGTTTCAGAGGCAAAGCATTCGGCACTCCGAAAATGGAACCACGGCGAGCATCTGCCGCAGGATCAATACAAGGACGGGCTCAACGCCGAAGAGGCGCGTGACAATGCGAAGGTGCCGGAAGGATTTTCCGTCGATGTCATTGCGTCGGAGCCGGATCTGGTCCAGCCCATCGCGATGGCATTCGATGCACGCGGTCGCATCTGGGTGATTGAGGGAAATACCTACCCGGTTCGTCGCGAAGGAAACTACGACGAGGGCGCCGACCGCATTCTCATCTTCGAAGACAGTGACGGGAACGGCAGTTTTGAGACGAGGAAGGTTTTCGCCGAAAATATCAATCTCGCCAGTGGGATCGAAATTGGCTTCGGCGGAGTCTACGTGGGAGCCGCTCCCT
>JAKSBG010000128.1 GCA_022361255.1 Verrucomicrobiales bacterium | reverse complement strand
TCAACGGGGCGGCGTAGCTGGCGAGATAGGAGCGCTGTTTTTCGAAGTCGTAGGTTTTCCAGAATTTTCCCCGTTGATCGAGCCGGGTGTAGGTCCAGTTCGTCTGGCCGAAATTCTCTTCCATGAAAAGATTCATGTCCTCGCGCACCAGAGACTGTTCGGTGGGATTGGTGGGAGAGAGTCGAAGCACGACAACAACCGTGCAGCGGTCGTCGACAAAGCCGCAGATGATCGAATACTCCCCGCGATGAAATTCCAGGCCGTTGGGAATCAAGCCGGGAACCTCTGTGGAACCGACCGCTTTCCCATAGATTTTTTCGCACCCGCGATAGGATTCTCCAAGTTTGGCTTCTGCCATTTCCGGAATCAATACAGCAACGAAAGCGAAGAGAAGGAGCAAAGGCGTCGTGAATTTTTTCTTTTTCAGTTTCTGATACACCTTCATCCCTCAATAGTATTTCCCGGGGAAATATCAGTCGAGTGAAATGTGTCGAAATTGTAACATTGTCACATTCGGAGGGTCTGAACGCGTATCTTGCCGGCGGTGAAAACCTGTTCCCGTACTTGCCCTTGCTTCGTGATCCGGATACGATCCGCGCCATGATTGCTCGAACTCTCCTTTTCGTTACTTTGCTTGCTGCATTCTCCTTTTCACTCCGGGTCGGGGCCGTTGACGTGAAGTTTACTCAGATCTATCCGAACATGGAGTTTAGTCGTCCGCTGGCATTGGTGGTTCCGCCAGACGGATCAAATCGGCGTTTCGTGGTGGAGCAGACAGGGAAAATCAAAATTCTACCGTCTGATGAATCGGCGAAGGAGGCTGAGCTTTTCGCGGATTTCACCAATCACATGAGCGTGGAGAAGGACTTTGAGGAGGGATTGCTCGGGCTCGCCTTTCATCCGAAGTTTGCCGACAACGGAAAATTCTACGTCTACTATTCGGCTCAGGGGCCGAAGGTTGCGGTACTCAGTGAATTCACGGTTGGTGATGATGGGAAAGGGGATCTGAAGAGTGAGCGAATCCTGATGAAAATCCAGCAGCCGGAGTGGAATCACAATTCCGGCAATATCATCTTCGGGCCGAAAGACGGATTTCTCTACATTTCGGTCGGGGATGGTGGACTTCGCGACGGGGTTCACCTTCTCGCGCAGAGGCTCCAGGCCTGGAACGGAAAAGTTCTCCGCATCGATGTGGATTCCAAGTCACCGGGCCGCGAGTATGGCATTCCCGAAGACAATCCCTTCACCGACAATCCCATTGCGAGTCCGGAAATCTACGCTCTGGGACTGAGAAACCCCTGGGGAAGCTGGATCGATCCCGAGACCGGTCTTTTCTGGTTGGCGGATGTCGGTCAGGATTTCTACGAGGAGATCAACCTGATTGAGCGGGGCGGAAATTATGGATGGAACTACCGCGAGGCGACTCACGAGTTTGCCGGTCGCGCGGCATTGATGGAGGCTCTGAAGCGGAAGGACAAAGGAGTGGAGAAAATGGAGTTCATCGATCCAATTCACGAGTATCCGAGAACGGACGGGATCAGCATCACCGGTGGTTTTGTATACCGCGGGAAAATCGATGCGCTGAAGAATCACTACATCTATGGAGACTGGGGCACCGGTCGAATCTGGGCACTGAGCTACGATGAAGCTTCCAAAAGCGTGACGCAGAATGTTCCGCTGCGGACACCGGAGCAGGTGGCAGAAGGTATGATCAAGCCAACGGGATTCTATCCGGACGAAAACGGCGAGGCGATTGTGCTGGGGTGGCAGGGCAAGATCTACCGGATCACGGAGTGATCAAAGCGGGTGGAGGTGGTGGGACGACCTCCCGCTCATTTCCGCAGGTCGAATTTTTCTGCGCGAGTGCAGAACCCGTTATGCGGAGGAAGGGTATGATCCGTTTCCTCCGCCACCAACCTTTTTGACTGAGAGACGGTTCTTTTATCTCACGTTCAAATCCTTCACCTTGTCGGTAGTAGGAAGGTAGCGGTAGTAAACCTCAAGCATGAGAATCGCCCACGCGGTGTTCATGATCTGATTGTCTTTCCGCGTTCCTCCGTCTTTGAGCCATGACCCGTCAGAGTTCTGGGCATCGAGCAGTTTCGGCTGGAACTTCTTGTTGTATTCCTCCCACTCTTTCCCCTCGGCCATGAAGAAAACCTGGGTGTTGTAGTAGGGGGCGTAGTAGTTTCCTCCGGGACTCGGGTTCTTGTATTTCGCGGTGAGATACTTGAATCCCTTGTCGTATTCCTTTGTTCCCATGCCGTTCCAGATCTGCATGCCGAGGAGCGCGGCACCGGTGAGGGTGGGTTTTCCCTTTGCGTGGTCAGGATTGTATTTGAACGCACCGTCCGCGTCCTGAATCGCGGGAAGATATTTTTCCACCGCTTTGTCGAGGGCACGCTCCACGCCGGAGAATTTCCGCCCCGTGTTGTAGGCTGCTTTCAGCGCCTGAATCTGCCAACCGGACACTGACATGTCGTCCTTCCCCTTTGCCGCAAAACCGTACGGCCAGCCGCCGTCTCTCGACTGCGCGTCGACGATGACGCCTACCGCTTTTTTCAGAACGGATTCGAGGCGCGGGATTTCCTTCCCGCTTTCCTTCGTCATGGTGTAGAGCTCGCAGAGTGCGTAGGTCGCGATGGCGTGCTCATACGCTTCGTGGTGGCCCCTCTGTCCGTTTGTGATCTTGCCGTCGTTCTTGAGGCATCGATCCATGAGGAAAAGTGCGGCGTTCACGACCGAGTCGCCGAATTTGGGCGATTCCGGAGTTTCGCAGTGCCCCAGGTAGGCGAGAAGAGCGAGACCGGTCATGCCGGCGTGGTATTCTTCACCGAATGCTCCGGCGAGAGCTCCCTCTTTGTGCTGCTTTGAGGTGAGAAATTCCAGTCCCTCCCGGACAGCCCGCTCGGCGCGGTCTTCCCCTCCGCTTTCGCGAAGTCGTTTCATGCGCTGGGACATGGAACAACGGGAACGCATTCCCGCAGGAATCGCGCCCATGTTGGAAACGTCGCCAAATCCTGTCATCGACATTCCGAAACCGGAGTCGCTATCGGACATGGATACCATGGTCAGGTTGGTATTCGTGTCGAAAGTATCCGGAATAGCGAAGCTGGAGAAAGCAGTGCTGGAGATGACGGGCTGTGCCGTGGCGACCGCTGACGCCGTCTTTTGCGTCATTTTCTGAATCGTCTGGTTTTCGAGACTGGCGTCTCCGTCCGTTGCGGCCGATGAGACGGCAATCGTCGGAGGCGGGCCCGGAGGTTCAGCCATCGCCCAGAACATCAGGCCGATGATGAGAACGACGTGAATGATGGCGGCGATGAGAACCGCCCCCAGCTTTTCGTTGGTATCCGGCTGGCGCTCTGCTGCCTGGACCGCTTCCCCCTCGCCGACGATAAAGCTGCGTTCGTGATGCTCCGCATCTTCTGCGACGATGCTGTGGAAGTGTTCGCCCTCGTGCCCTTCCACGGTGACTTCCGCACCTTCGTGCACGTTTTGATGCAGCTCCTCGAGATTATGTTCAGTGGTCAGAACAGGGGCAGGGGTTGCCGGGGCAGCCTCGTCTTCCTCACCGGGGGGACGCAATTTTTTCGGGGCTACGGGCGTCGACATCGTGACCTCAGGAACGGGTTCCGTCTGTCCCGCGAGCTCTGCGAGCTGGTTTCTGAGGGTTTCAGTAGCTTCCGTTGCCCCGTTTGCCGCTTCAAAACCGGCGATGATGTTCTGCCCTTCCTCCGGATCTCCGGCACCTATGATGGTGGCCGCAAATAAGACACTGTCTTCGTCACCGGGGATTTCCGGAGCACCTTTGATGAGGGCCGCAGCGGTATCATATTTTTCGCTCTCATAGTATTCCTGAGCGATCGTGCAGCGTAGACCCCAGTCGTCGGGGGTTGCGTTCAATTGAATCAATTGATCTTCCATAAATAGGGGGAGTTTTTGCCGAATTGCGGCATCAAAGGCAACGCGGAAAGGGGGGCTTTCGCGCAACGGGGATTATACCATTCGTGACAGATTGGCCACAAGACCAAAAAACTGTGACCGAAATGTGAGACGATTTTTCGCTGCTCACCCGGGCGTCATGTCGGAGAACGCAGCTTCCACGAGCAGAGCTGCCAGCGACTGTGTTGCATCATCGAGCGCGGCGTTTGCCTGCTTGAGAACTGCCGCGTCTTTTTCCCCCCGGCTCAGCAGCCCCCGCACCTCGTCAGCGGCGCTTTTGATCTGAGACATTTCTTTCTCGTCAAGCTGATCACCTACCATTTGCAGTGCCGTATCGACGGCGGGAAGCAGTTCTTCGCTTTTGAGTTTCGCCTCGGTCCAAACGCGCTCGTTCATGTCCTCGAAGGCATACTCGATCGACTCGCTGACCATATTTTCGACTTCGGAGTCGTCGACGTCGACGGCAGCATCGCGAATTTCGAGAATGTGATCCTTTCCCGTGACTGTGTCCCTCGCAAGAACTTCGAGAATTCCATCGCGGTCGATCGCAAACTGGACGCCGACCCGGGCGCTTCCCTTCGGGCCGTTTTCGAAAGGAACAATCACTTCACCGAGCAGCCAGTTGTCTTTTGCGAGCTCTCTTTCCCCCTGGAGCACGCGGATCGCGATGGATTCCTGATTGGCGACAGCATTGGTGAACATTTCCCCGGCCTTTGCCGGAATGGTGCTGTTCCGCGGAATGATCACATTCATGAGCCCTCCGAAAGTTTCAATCCCGAGAGAAAGCGGTGTGACATCGACGAGGACAATCGACCGGACGCGCCCGCAGAGGATACCTGCCTGGATGGCCGCTCCGAGAGCGATCGCTTCATCAGGATGCTGGGACAAGTTTGGTTCATAGCCGAACCATTCTTCGATTTTGTCCCTCACCAGCGGGATTCGGGTGCTGCCTCCCACGAGGATGAAATGATCGATTTTCTTCACCTCTTTGCCTTCCGCTTCAGCAAGGGCCCGTCGGCAGATCGGCCTGGTCCGCTCGATCACTGGAAGGATGAGGGCCTCGAATTCCGCACGGGAGAAAGTATGCTCAAAGCTGCGCCCGTCCCGGAGAAAAGGAAGGCGGACCGTGTGGGAGTCAGCTGCGGTGAGCGATTCTTTCGCCTCTTTTGCCGCCGTATGGAGATTGACGGATTCGGATGGGGAAAGATCTTCGAGTTCCCAGGTTTTTGCGAGTTCGCCGGCGACGGCCTGATCGATATCATCCCCGCCAAGCTGAGTGTCGCCCGCAGTGGAAATGACTTCAAAAACTCCGTCGCGCATCTGCAGAATGGAAAGATCAAAGGTGCCTCCGCCGAGGTCGTAAACAGCGACAGTCTGATCATCATCTATTTTGTCGAGGCCGTAGGCGAGTGCGGCTGCAGTTGGCTCATTGATGATTCGTTCGACGCGAAGCCCCGCCTTTTGTGCGGCAGCTTTCGTCGCTTCCCGCTGGGCGTTGTTGAAGTAGGCCGGCACGGTGATGACTGCCCGGGCCACTTCGCACTCGAGCGCTGCTTCCGCGACTTGCTTGAGATGGCGCAGGATTTCCGACGAGACGTCCACCGGGGTGACTGGCTCGCTCTTTCCGACAGGAATTTGAATGTGGTCCCGTCCATCGTTGGTGACGGGGTAGGAGAGGGTGTTCAGCTCTTCCGGTGTGAGGTCGGAAAATGGGCGTCCAAGCAATCGTTTGACCGAGCTGACGGTGCGTTCCGGTGCAAGCCTCTTTGCGCGATAGGCCTCCCGACCGACGAGCGGATCAGCCTCTTCCCGATAGCTCACGACGGAAGGAGTGATGCGTTCTCCATTTTCATCAGCAAGCAGGATGGGAAAGCCGGAGTCGACGACTCCTACGAGGGAGTTCGTCGTCCCGAGATCGATTCCGATGATGAATTCGTCTTCCATATAGCGCGTTCAGTATTCCAGCAAAGTTAGAAGACGTTCCTGGCATTGCTGCTCCCATTTCTGAAGAAATTTCAGCTGCCCCAGTGTTGCGACGGCACCGTCGAACTTCCCCGTTTCGGCCGATTCCTCAAATGAGGAATAGCGCTCAATCCGCAAGTCTTTCTCCTCCCGCACGGTTTTCATACACTCCTGAATCGCGAGTTGTGCCGCAATGGCCTCTTTAGACAGAAGGGCGCGGGTGAGGGCCGTCGAAGCTTCTTTTAATCCGCCGATAATCTGGTCCGCCTCTGCGAGAACGCTGTGAAGGCGGGAAAAAAGATCCATCATTTCCGGATCGATCGAACTTCCGCGTTCCGGTTCCACGTTTTGCAGGGCGAGCCAGTGATCCAGTCTTCTAACGGGATCGGTAAGAACGGCTCGTGCCTCGTGCAGGTCCGCCTCACCCGACTCTTTCGCTTTTTCACGCCACGAAGATTCGATCCGTTCGGGATCGGGAGATAGACTGATTGGAATTTCGAGAATCGTGAAAAAATTCGTCATTCACGATACCTTTAGCCGAGACGCATCAGAGCTCAAGCGCCGCCCGGGTAGAGAGAAGAGAATCACTTTTTCTTCTTTGGTCCGCCGCTGCCACGGCGGGGCGTGCGGTTCGGCTTGGCGCGCTTCTTCGGCTGACCGGGGCGGGCCATGCTGCGGGGAGAGCGGCGCTTCCCGGGACCGCCACCACCGGGGCGGTTGTTGCGGGTGTCGACGCGATACACGATCCGGGCTTTCTCCGTATCGTAGGGGGACATCTCAATTTTGACACGGTCACCTGCGACAAGACGAATGAATCGTTTGCGCATTTTTCCGGAGATGTGGGCGAGAACGAGGTGTCCGTTCTCCAGTTCCACCCGGAACATCGTGCCGGGGAGAACGGTGTGAATGGTTCCTTCAAGTTCTACTGTATCGTCGCTTTTTTCCATAAATTCGCGCAAGTGCGAATAACAAGATCACCCATAATAGCCGAAATTGAAGCGATTTTTTGAAAAAGGATGGCCTGAATGGCCCTGAGAACGCTGATTCTACAAGGATTCCTCCGTTTTCTCCCTTCGCGGGACTCCCGTTGCGGCGGAGCAAACAGGGTTTGGTGGCGGATACAACAGGGTTAAGTGACCGGGCAAAGAGGGTTGAGCTATAAAGTAAAGCTTTCTTGATAGTTCGGAAATACGTGGTGTCTTATTTTTGTGAACGAAAATCCGGACAGCTCCGTTCCGAAACCCCGTCCGGGGGCAAAAGCGGTTCACGTGGCCCTTTTTTCGTTCTTCGTCGCGATGTGGCTGGTGCCGATCCTCTACAACGGGCTTTTTAACACGGGGATTCGACACGCCGGAAAGTGGGCGAACAATCTCTACCGCGTGGCCTGTCTCTTTCCCCGGCGTGTTGAAACCTGGAGCAATTACTACGTGGAGCTGTCGATCGATGGTGAGGAAAAGCCGACCGCCTTTCATCTCAGTGAATTCGGTGGGATGAATCCGTTCGGCTACACGCCGCGGTTGCACCGCATGATTGTGAAATCGCGGGGGACCTCCACCGAGTCGGAGCTAATGGCGGATCTGGCGGCATACATCAAGGAGGAATTTGCGCGGCAAAACCCCTTTCGCCCGTCGATTACGGAAGTGCGCTTCGTCCGGGTCGTCTTCCGGTCCGGATCACCTGAGCTGGCGCATCCGGACGGGCGTTGGGAAATCCCCCGGCTGGAGGAAACTCCTGTCTCGTCGAGGTATCTTCTCGGAGCCTACCGTTTGCAGAATCGTGAACCCGGTGTCGCGCCATGAGTTTGGGCCTGCCGGATCAGAGAATCAGCGCCCGCTTTTCCGAATTTCTGTTCGGACCGGTCGAAGCGGTTCGATTTCGTGCATTTGAATGGTGTTTTGTTGCTTCGTTTCTCTTTTACATGGGGGCGAGATTCCTGCATGTGAAAGAGTGGCTGACACCGGCGGGATTTCACTATTCAACCGCCAGCAATCTGCCCTACCAAATTGATCCCTTTCCGTTGCTGCCTTTCCCGGCGGCGGTAGCGTTGGGCGTCGTCACGTTTTTTGCCGGCGGCTGTGTTCTGGCAAACCGGTGGCGTAGGGCGGGGCTTGCTCTTCTTTTCGCGATTGCGGTTTACGTGCAGCACGCCGATTCGGTGGCGGCTTTTACACTGAATAAATTCTACATCGTCGGGATGTTGCTTCTTCTGCTGTCCCCGAAGGTGCCGAACCCGGTTCGCGGCGAAAGGATCGATTCAGCCTGGTCCTTTCGCATCTTGCAGGCCACCATCCTGATTCAGCTTTTCACGGCCGGAACCTGCAAACTGTTTCATGGCGACTGGCACCAGTATTCCGACGTGCTCTGGACGCAGTCGCAGGGAATCTACCGCACGGAAGCTGCCGCCTGGCTGCTTCGCAATCTCCCGAAATCAGGCTGGGCGGTGATGCAGCACATCGCTCTCGCGTTTGAGCTGGTCGGTCCGTTTCTCATCGCGTGGAAAAAGACACGATGGTTTGGTCTGATCTGGGCGCTGGGATTTGTCAGCCTCATCGCATTGACGATGAAGCTGCTGATTTTCTTCATGCTCCAAATGGTCGCGTTCTTCACGCTCTTTGTGACCGCAGAGCAGTGGGAACGGGTGATCCAGAGCTGTCGCACCTGCCGGTGCCTTATGCCTTCAGCCAGGGGCGGCGCTCAAGCTCGGTCATAGCGGCCTTGGTATCTTTCTCGACACCTGCGATGCCCGGAATCGTGGTAACTCCTGGAACGGGGACGCCGTGCGGCTCGTAGGATTGATCCCAGGTCATGCCGCCTTCGTTCTCGAAAAGGTCTTCGTCGGCAGCCAAAGCTTCCTCCCAGGTCACCTGTTTACCGGTTTGAGCTGACATTCGGCCCATGATTGCCATCATGGAGGAGTGAATCATGCGGGGACCATCGTTGATGTGCTCGCCGGTACGGATGGAGTCGAAAAGCTCGTCGTGCTCGACTTGATACATGTTCGGCTCGCCGGCACGGGGTTTGCGGAAACGCCAGAGAAGTTTGCCGTCGTTGTCTTCGATGTAGGGATCGGATCCGCGGCCGATGATGAGGGTTCCTTTCGTTCCGCGAACATAGTCGGCGTTTTCATTGAAGCATCCCGGAGCTTTTCTTGAGGCGAGATGGCACCAGACATTGTTCGGGTATTCGTAGGCGATGTGGTTGTGGTCGAAAATGTTTCCGGTTCCCACCTGCGGTGCGGCGAGTCCTCCGGTGGCGCGGCACTGAATCGGGCTCTGGTCTCCCATAACCCAGCCAATCTTGTCGACGGAATGAACGGCCTGTTCAACGAGGCCTCCACCACCGAGCCAGGTGTAGTTGTACCAGTTCCGGATCTGCCACTCGATGTCGGTCATGCCGTCGGTGCGGAGAGACGGGTCGAGGTGCGGCTTGGAGTGTCCGGAATAGTAGGTTGCGTAGACGCTGGTGATATCTCCGATGAGACCTTCCTCCATTACCTTTTGGTAAGCCTCACGACGGCTGGGTGAATAGCGCCAGCAGAATCCGGCAACGATCGAGAGCGGTTTGCCCTCGGCCATTTTCAGCGTCTCATAGACGTGACGAACTCCTGCGGCGTCGACAGCCATCGGTTTCTCGGCGAAAACGTGTTTTCCGGCTTCAATCGCAGCACGCAGATGGAGCGGGCGGAAGCCGGGTGAGGTGGTGAGAAGAACGACATCCACGTCAGAATCGAGCACGCGCTTGTAAGCGTCGAGTCCGACGAACTGACGCTCGGCCGGAACGCTGACTTTCCCCTCGAGAGGTTTTTGCTTGGAGAGGGACTCGAGCGATTTGTCGATGCGTTCCTGAAAAACGTCCGCCATTGCGACGAGCTCGATATTGTCATCCGCCTGGAGGGCTTGCGAGGCGGCTCCGGTTCCCCGTCCCCCGGTTCCGATAAAGCCGACCCGAAGCTTTTTGTCAGGATCGATCCCGGCACCGCGCGCAGCACCGGCAAATGCTCCGGCTGCGGCCGTCGCCCCGGCGGCTGTGCGAATAAAATTTCGACGATCAAATCCCTGTCCTGATGAAGTGTTGTCAGCCATAATGCAAATTTGTTTAGATGCTTCACGGTCGCCTGATTCACGCTTTTATGGCAAGGGTAAATTCGCTACGCAATCAAGCGGACGCATTTCACGGGTGATACTCATTTAATTCCTGCATACTCCCTTATGATTCTGAAATTGAAGCTGACTTCTCTACTGCTCTTCCGATTCACGGTTATCGTTTTCGGGGTGGCTCTCTGCAGCAACCTTTTGCAGGCGCACCAGGTGTCTTCTGTTTCACTGATCTCACATCTCGATACAAAGGAGAAGACCTACCTTCTCGACGCAGCGATGGAAGTCGTGCCGAGTGTTGATCCGGCAGTGAACGACCAGATTTCTCCGGAGGATGCCGCGCGCGAATTCGCGGAGGAGTATTTGAAGGTGCTTTTTGATCAAAAGGATGCTGACCCGAAACCGAAACTGGAGATTTCGATTGAGAAGGCGAGCGATGAAAATACTCCGGAGGAACTGCAGCGTCAGCAGGTTTTGGTGAAAATGTCAGGATCTTTTCCCGAAGGAGCGAAAGAGTTTCTGCTTTATCTCAGTCCGAACTGCCCGATGGCGGTGGTGATGGTTACCATCAAGGATGACCGGCCCTCGCGCCGCATGCAGGTTATTCTCGCGGGTGAATACAGTCGTCCGGTGAATATCGAGCCGCTCGTGGAGGGCGATCCGTTTACCGGGGAGGGGGGGAAGGGGAAAGCCGGGGAGAAAGAAATCCCGAAGGCTGAGTCCAAAGAGAAACCGGAAACTTCGGAAGCAAGTTCTCAAGCTGTGGCTGACGACCAAAAGACGTCATCAATCGCTGCAGGGTGGCGCGCCTTTTTCGGATTCTCGCTGGTTCCCATGCTTCTTCCGCTGGCGCTTCTGTTGCTGACGTTGAAGGGGAGAGAGACTTTCGGGCAGATGGCAGCGCTCGTAATCGGTCAAAGTCCCGGAGTTGCGCTTGCTGCTTTTGGCCTGATCGGGACTTTCACCTGGACTCTTCCAGTCGCCGGTCTTCTTCTCGTGGTTCTGGCGGGTGAGGCGCTTTTTCACAGGGAGTGCAAGTGGTGGCGATATATTATCGCTCTTGTGGCGGGGTTGTTTTCGGGGCTCGTCATTTCGATGGCCCCCGCTTTTTCCGAAATTTTCAATGGTGCGGAACCAGCTGCTACCTCCCGCCTGCTCGGTTTCGTTTTCGGAACGGAACTGGCGCTGGTTGCGGCGGCTCTGGTCGGGGCGGGTATTCTGCTTTTTCTCAGCCGCTTCGACTGGTATCGAACGTCCATCGTTCAGCCGCTGGCGGTTCTTTGCTGTGGCTATGGCATCTTCCTCGTGATTGAGATGTTTTTGTGAGAATTCAAGTCGACAAGGCGCGGATTTCGTTTCTGATAGTCTGTTGTGCCGAACACACAAACAGACCGGAAAGCGTTTCGTCGCTTTCTCCGCGGTATCGCCGTCATTGCTGCATCGCTGACGGCTCAGAGTTGTGTGCTGAATAATCTGGAGAAATCCGATCCTGCCGCGATGGTGGGGGATCTCCCGTCGACCTGGACAGCCGGTTCCTCGACGATCCCGTCTGATGCGGTATCCGGCTGGGTGGATGATTTTGGAAGCGCGAAGCTGGCCGAACTGATCCGCGAAGCTGCTCTGAATAATTTCGATCTCTCCGCCTCTCTTTCCCGGGTTCTACAGGCGGAGGAACGGGCCGACATCGCCGGGGCCGACCGCCTGCCTTCTCTCACGACTGGAATTCGCACCACCCGATCCCAGAACCTTCGCGGTGCGGCCTTCCAGACGGTGCGGGCAAATAACTTTAACTTCAATCTCGACCTTTCCTGGGAAGCGGATTTGTGGGGGCGGGTAAAAAACCTGCGTGATGCCGAGCTCGACCGGGTCACGGCGGAGGCAAATCTCTACGAAGCGGCCCGCCTTTCTCTCGCCGCCAATGTCGCCAAGACTGCGTTTGAGATTGTGGAATCACGTCAGCAGATCGCGCTCATTCGCAGCAATCTTTCCAGTTTGCGAACCAACCTGGAAATCCTCGATTCGAAACTCGAGGCAGGGGACGCTGATGACCAGACCGCGCTCGAGATCAGCCTCAGTCGTGCCGACATTGCACGGGCAGAGTCGAATCTGCTCGCGGAACAGCGGCAGAACGATGCCGCGAAGCGCGTTCTTGAGACCCTTGCGGGGCGCTACCCTTCCGGAACGATTGAGGGGCTCACCGGCCTTCCCCGTGTGAAGAGAAAAATTCCCGGAGGGCTGCCCAGCGAACTTTTGCTGCGACGTCCCGACCTGCTCGCAGCCGAGGCGCGCGTCGACGCTGCGCTGAAAGAACTCGCGGCGAGCCGGAAGGCGCTGCTGCCGGCCATCGCCATTACCGGGAGCACGGGAACGGCGACAACCGACGATTTTGGTGATCTCGGAAACGTCCAGAACCTCGTCTGGAGTATCGGGCAGAATTTCACGCGGCCTCTCTATCAGGGCGGACGCCTGCGGGCCAACATTCGTCTCGATGAAGAGGAAAAGGACGGGCTGGTTGCCACCTATGCCGAGACCGCACTGACCGCATTCCGGGAAGTGGAAACTGCGCTGGCGGCGGAGAAATATCTTATTGGCCAGGTTGCGGCACTGGAGAAAGCATCGTCTGAAGCGAGGCGTTCTGAAGGTCTCAGTCGCAGCCAGTATGAGCAGGGGCTGGTCGACATTATCACATTGTTAGACAGTCAGCGTCGTGCTTTCGATTCGCAAAGCGCGCTTCTTGCGGCGAGGCTCGAGTTCCTGCAAAACCGCGTTGATCTCTATCTTGCGCTGGGCGGGGACTTTGATCATCCGATGGTGGAAAAATGAAAGCACAACCCTGTCAGGTTGATGGGCAGCCCCCTTCGGCGCGCCGCTAAACCCTGTTAGGTTTCAGATTTCCTCCACCGAAATCCCGTGCCAGACCGTGGGACTCTGGTAGGTGGCGAGAGCGAGTTTGGTTTGAGAAAAATCGACTCCGATCTGCCAGGGGCGGGCGACGCCAAACTCGCTGGTGCCGAGATTTTGCGTTTGCTTCTTTTCGCCGTCGACAAATGACGTGATCTCCTGCTGCGTGACGACCAGTTCCACTTCGTAGCGGCGGTTGTTTTCGACTGACATGCGAAAGGCACTTGGCAGGTTTCGAAGGTCGTCACCGTTGATTGTCTGCACACCGCCCAGCTGCAGCTCCCAGGCACTCAACTCAAAGGAACCGAAGCCGTTGGGCAGTCGGAAAAACAGCGCGACGGAGTGTTCACCGCTCAGGCGGGTGAAGGAAAAGCGGACCCGGGAATTCAGGATGTCCCGCCTCGATTCCACTGCGCAGAATGCGATTTCCCCGTTGGACTCGATTTCGTCTCCGTTCTCATACCAGTCTCCTGAAAGTTTCGTGAATCCTGTTGGATCTCCCGATACTGAGGGTTCTCCGGTCTCTCCCTCATTCTCCGTCGAACTGTCAAAAGCGCGCTTTCCGAAATACCATCCGCCCGCTCCTATTGCGGCGATACCGGTTGCGCCCGCGAGTAGAGCGGCTCTCCGTGATCCGGATTTTTCGGTTCCTGACAAAAGCGATCGAAGGGTTGCGACGGATTCGGGACGGTCTGCCGGATCCGTTCGCAGGCAGGCGAGAATGGCATTGCTGATATGCTTTGGGATTTTGGGATTTCTTTTCGAAGGAGGGTCGAAATGTCCCACGGGGGTTTTCCCGGTCAGCATTTCGTAGAGCATCACACCGACTGCGTAGATATCGGTTCGGGCGTCGGCTTGTCCACCTTCGTGCTGTTCGGGAGCCATGTAGCCGGGGGTGCCGACGTAGGTTCCGGTCACGGTAAGGCGTTCTTCTTCGTTGTCCGGAAGGGAAAGGCCGAAATCGGTAACTTTGAGCGTTCCGTCTGTGGAAAAGAGAACGTTCTCCGGCTTGATATCCCGATGTACGATTCCGGCGCGATGTGCGGCCTCGAGGCCGGACAGGACGGGTTCGATGAGATTGAGAGCTTCCTCGACTTTCAGAATTCCCGTGCCGGACAGCAGCGATTCCCGAAGATTACCTCCCGCTACCCATTCCATTACGAGCGCTGCGTTTCCGTCGGCGAGGCGAATGAAATCGAAGACACCTACGAGGTTCGGGTGTGAGACACGGGCCATGGTTTTCGCTTCCCGTTCAAGTCTGTCGAGAAAGGAGGTGGCTGCGGCTCCTCCCCCGCCAATCCGTTTCACAGCGACGAGCCGGTCGAGACTTTCCTGCCGGGCCAGAAAGACCTGTCCCATTCCTCCGCGACCGATCGGGCGCAAAATTTCAAAGCCTTCGATCTCGGGGAGAGCGCTGTCACTGTCGGAGTGAGTGTCAGGATTCAGCCCCTCCACCATCAATCGTTGCAGGTCGAGGCCGGCAAGGGACGGGCGGTTTGGTGTTGGTTTGTCAGGATTATTCACAGAAGTTGGATCAGGTAGTTGATTTCCGAGTCAATGTCAGTGCCTTCATCCTGAGTGTCGCGGATTTCATCGCGCAGGGCGAGTCCGAACCGGGCGCGGAGGCGATGCAGGGTCACTTTAACGGTGCCCGGTTTTGCCCCGGTTTCAGCGGCGATTCGCTCGTAGTCTGCATTGGTTCCGCCGCTGGTGAGGAAGGGACGCATCGCGGAAAACTCCTCTCCTTTTCCCTTCTCCCCGCATTCCCGGGCGAGGCGGTTCATGGCATTCTCCAGTACGGCGACTGCCCACTCGCGGTCAAAGAGGGTTTCCGGATTTTCTACCGAAGCGGTGTTCTTCTCGTACCAGTTTTCGGCTTCGACCGCATCGAAGGAAATCACGTTTCCCCCGCCTCGTTTCCCGGCGACGGATTTTTCATACTCGTCGCGGGCGTAGCGGCGGAAGGCGGTGAGGAGAAAGGTTCGCAGCTTTCCTTTATCTGAATCAGCCCGGGAAAAGAGGTCGTCATTGCTGGCTTTGGCCAGAAAGCCCTGGACGAGATCCTCGGAGTCGGCGGGCGGGTTTCCGCTGCGTCTCGCAAAAGCGTAGAGGGGATACCAGTAGCGTGAGCAGAGTTCGCCGAGGGCCTCGAGGCCGGCGTGGTCATCCGGAGTCGCACGCAAAACAATGCTCCAGCGGGTCTGGGGAAATTCGGCTTTACCGGACTTGGATTCCATCGTGGTGGCGTGAGGAAGCGGCGGACTGAGTATACCGCCGAACTGCGGACTCCGAAAGAATTTTGCCGATTCTGTAACCGCAGCGGCGATCCACCCAAGAAAGGAGGTGAACGGCGATGTGGGTTCCGACAATAGAACCTCCGCCACCACACAAACTAACAACCATACAAACCATGAAAACACTCCTCTTCAGTAAATACAAACGGGACCGAAAGGGTCGAATAAATAAACGGATGCCGCGACTTTTTCGCGCTCTTATACCGGGACTTCTGGCTGTGTCAGGGTTCGCCACGGAAGCGCGGGCGGATCTGATCGCGATTGGTCGGGTATCAACAACGGGAATCCTTTCCCGCGAAGCTTCTCCGATCGGAGCGGGTTTTGTGGTCAACAAAGGCGGGGACGGGGAATACGAAATCCTTCTCCACGCAAGCGGTGCCTTTGCCGGGACCTCGGGAACTGATTATATCGTGAATCTGACGACTTCCGACGTGGGATCCGATGATGAAATGGCTCTCGCCAACGTCAGCGTGACAAGCGATGACGAGATATCTATCGATGTGAGAATGGAGGATCTGGAAGATGCCGTCGCACCGAACTCCCCGCAGCCGCGGAATCGTGCCTTCTATTTCCAGGTATACCGGATTCCGGGAGACAATTTTGTTTCACCGGACAGCAATCTGGTCTTCGCGACCGGTCTGGTCGATACGGGCGGAAACATCGTTTCCGCCGTCGCAGCCGATGGGGGGAGTGTTACCGCCTCGAGACCGGCGACGGGAGAATACGAGATCACCGTCTCCGACCCCGGAGCTTTTTCGGCAGATGATGCTCAGGACTATGTGATCGCCTGTTCGGTCGATCTCGCTTCGCACAGTGATGAAGCGATCCGTGCCGGCATCGCCAGTGTCGCAAGTGACGACGAAGTGGTGTTTCAGGTGAATACCGACGATGTCCAGTCGACTGCTGACGATGACAATCACGATCCGGCGAGCCGCTCTTTCAGTTTCGTCATCTATCGGGTTCCCCAGCCCGGTGAAGATATGGTATCCGCTTCGCAGCTGCTGGTCGGAATGGCAAGGGTGAACGGTGCGTCAGGTTTTCTTCAGGCATCTGCCTCGGGATTGGAGAATGGGAGTGTTGTCTCAGGCAGGCAGGGGGAAGGTGACTACACTGTCACGATCACCGCACCCGGTCAGTTTGCCGGAAAACAGTTTGGGGACTACGCGGCGCTCGTGCAGTGTTACAGCGCCGTTCATGATGATGAAATTCCCACAGCACGGGCCATTGTTCAGGATGATGACACCCTGATTGTTCACGTGACGACGAGTGACGTCGAAGTCGACGGGACGAATGCGGCCACGCCTCAGGACCGGAATTTCTCCATTCTCGTTTTAGAAACGTTCTCCGATGCTCAGCCCGATATGCTGATCGGTCGCAAGAGGAGCTATTCCAAAATGAAAGGAAAAGATCGATATAACACAAACGGACGGGGCCAGAGGATTCGTTTGAAAGTGAAACCGGGGAAGAGAACGAAATCGTTTTTTCGGCTCGAGAACGATGGAAATATCCAGGATGATTTGCTAGCGCGTCGCAAAGGGAGTTGGAGAAGGGTAAAACCCAAAATCTACTGTCTCACCGGCGGAAAGAGGAATGTGACCGGAAAAATGAAGTCGTCCGGTTTTATTGGCACTGAATTGAAACCTGGGGAGCATTTGTTATTTCAAAGTAGAATGAAATTCCGGGGAAGCTCTACTGCGAGCCGTACGAAAGTTCGCTTTCAGGGGCTGTCCACTCGTGATTTGAGCCGTCGCGATGTGATAATGTTAAGGTTGAAGCGCAAAAACTAGCGACAAATCGGAGTTTAACGGGAAGAGCGGAATCCCGTTCGGTCATCCGGCCGAACGGGATTTTCGTTTTACCGCGTCATTGCAGTAAGGACGGAATACTATTACTTTTGTGTTATTCTGAAACAAAAGGGCCTTATCAGGGTTCCTCATGTATGCCCTTATGAAGCTTCTTTTCCGCATATTGGCCCCGCTTGTAATTGTGGGAGCAGCTGTACTGATTGCCCGGCACCTGATTGCCTCGAAACCGGAACCGCGGACTTTCGATATGCCACCGCAGATCACGAAGGTCGAAGCGACAAGGCTGAAGCCGGAGAGCTACCAGGTGTATCTCGACACGCAGGGGACGATTCGCCCCCGGACTACGACGACTTTAATCCCTGAGGTGAGCGGTCGGATTGTGGAGGTGTCTCCGAATTTCCGGGACGGGGGATTTTTTGAGAAAGAGGAGGTTCTCCTGCGTTTGGAAAAGGTGGATTATGAAACAGCTCTGGTCGTGGCCGAGACAGGAGTGGCGGAAGCGGAGCGGGCTCTGCAGGAGGAAAAAATCCGGTCTGATCAGGCTCTGGAGAACTGGCGGCGACTTGGAAAAGGGAATACTCCCTCTGATCTGGTTCTGCGGAAACCGCAGCTTGCCGAAGCAGAGGCCCGGCTTCGCGCAGCGAAAGCGCAGGTGAAGAAAGCAGAGAGAGATCTGGACCGGACGGATGTGAAAGCGCCTTTCGCCGGCAGAATTATCGAACAGATGGTTGATGTCGGTCAGTATGTTTCGCAGAACACTCAGCTGGGAAGGGCCTTTGCCACCGACAGTATGGAGGTCCGGCTTCCCCTGACAAATCATCAACTCAGCTTTGTGGATCTTCCGGCCCCGGGAGCGGAAAGCGGCCCCGATGTTCTCATCACCGGTCAGGTCGGACGCGAGTCGGAGCAGTGGCAGGGCAGGGTTGTCCGGGTGGACAGCGCAATCGACGAAGCTTCGCGTCAGCTGTTCGTGGTGGCGGAGATCCAGGACCCGTATCATCTGCGGACAGGTGAGGTTTCTCCGCTCCTGAAAATCGGGATGTTTGTCGATGCTCTCGTCAAAGGTCGGGAGCTGCAGAACGTTTTTGTCCTTCCCCGAAAGGCGGTTCGAGTGGGCGGGGAAGTGATTGTGATCGATGCGGAAAACAAGATCGAGCGCCGGAGGGTGGATCCTCTCTGGTCCGAGGATGAAAAGGTGGTCGTTGCAGCTGACTCCGGTGGCCTGAAAGAGGGCGAAGTGGTTTGCCTCACTCCTCTCGCCTATCCGGCGAATGGCGCGGAAGTTCTTCCAACGATCGATGGCATTACCCCGGAAATCGAGCAACCGCCCGGAGGGCCGGGAATGGGCTTTGGAAAGAAGGGGATGAAAGGCAAGAAAAGCCAGGGTGGAAAAGGAAAAGAAAACGGCGGAGACGCACCGGGTCGATCCTGACAAAGCAACGATGGAAGCCGGATTATGATTTCATTTTTCGCCAGAAACGGAGTTGCCGCGAACCTGTTGATGTTCGCGATCATTCTCGCGGGAGTCTACGCCTTGTTTTCCCGGCAGATTCCGCTGGAGGTTTTTCCGGAATTTGAAAGCCGGACCATTTCGGTATCGGTCAACTACCGGGGAGCGACCCCGGAAGAAGTGGAGGAGTCTGTTGTCATCCGTGTTGAGGAAGCCATCTCCGATGTGGAAGGGATCGAGGAGATGGTTTCGACGGCGAATTCGAGCGGGGGAAATGTTACGGTGGAGATCGACGAGGACTACGACCTGCGCGAGGTGCAGGACCTGATCGAGTCGCGCATTGATGCTCTGGAGGATTTTCCGCCGGGGGATGCGGAGAATGTTGTGATCCGGCGGGCGGAAAGCAGTCGCTGGGTCATCAGTGTGGTGATCAGTGGAGATCTCAGTGAACGGGATCTCGCAGATCTGGGCGCGCACGTCCGTGATGACATCGTGGAGTTGGAGGAAATCACCAACGCCGAGCTGCAGGGGACGCGTCCCTACGAAATTTCGATCGAAGTGGACGAGGAGTCGCTCCAGCGATACGGGCTGAGTTTCAATCAGGTCGCGCAGGCTCTGAGGCAGTCGTCAATCGATGTGCCGGCAGGTACGTTGGAGACCTTGTCAGGGGAAGTCGTTCTCCGGACGAAAGGCCGGGCATACAACAAAGAGGAATTTGAAGCGATTACGCTGGTGGCGCGCGAAAACGGAAGCCGCATCACGGTGGGTGATGTGGCTGAGGTGAAGGATGGATTTGATGAGAACCGCTTTGTTGCGCGGATGAATGGAAAGCGCTGCGTTCTCGTAGCGGTGTTTCGCGAGGGGAATCAGAGCGCGATCCGGATTGCGGATGAGGTCAAAGACTTCATGAAGGAATACCAGGGACGCCTTCCTTCCGGCGTGGAAATCAGTTACTGGAGCGATTCTTCAAAAATTGTGAGGGGGCGTCTCAATACCCTTCTCGACTCGGCCTGGAAGTCGATGCTCTTTGTATTCATTCTCCTGACATTGTTCCTGCGGCCAAGTCTCGCGCTGTGGGTTGTCGTCGGTATTCCGATCTGTTTTATGGGTGCCATCGCTCTGATGCCCTGGGTCGGTGTTTCGATCAATATCGTGAGCCTTTTTGGATTTATTCTCGTCCTCGGTGTCGTCGTCGATGACGCCATCGTTACGGGGGAGAATATCTACACGAAGCAGAAGGAGATGGAGGACAAGGTCGAGGCTTCGATCATCGGGACGAAGGAGGTTACCCTGCCTGTCGTCTTTGGCGTGCTCACGACGATGCTGGCGTTTGTTCCACTCTACTTCATGTCCGGATTTCACGGGGCGTGGATGCCGCAGATCGCGACAATTGTCATTCTCGTGCTCGCATTTTCTCTCGTCGAATCAAAACTGATCCTTCCTTCCCACCTGACTCATTCCCCGAGGAAATGGGTGAAGGCGATCTGCCGTTTCTTTGTCGGAAACACGGTGACCGGTTGGATCAGTCGGATCTATGGAGGGTTTTCAAAACTTCAGCGTGCCATCGCGGGAAGTATTGAGTGGTTTGTCAGGACGTTGTTTCAACCCGCATTGAATTTTGTTCTCGCGAATCGCTACATCGTCCTGTCGGTTTTTGTCGGCCTGTTCCTGATTCTGCTTGGAGGCTTTCAGGGAGGGCAGATCAAGCAGGTCAGTTTTCCCCGGGTGGAAAGTGAACGTGCCACCTGTCGCCTGACGATGCAGGAGGGGACCCCCTTCGAAGTCACAGAG
>JAKSBG010000022.1 GCA_022361255.1 Verrucomicrobiales bacterium | reverse complement strand
GTACCGGATGACATCCGGAAGTACACCCTCTTGAGAGATCACCTATTGCGAAGTGGAAAATTTGATTCTTCCTCTCAAGATTATTGTATTGAATATGCGAGTCATCTACTCCCCTGAGGACATCAATTTGGCGGCAACGGGAACGCCAAACGAAAAGGGCAGCCTCAAATCTGAGACTGCCCTTTGATCCCGGAGCACGTTTTTTTTTGGGGGGGTGATGAGTATTTGTCACCACGCTTTAGAGATAAAGGAATCTAGTGGATACATTTTTTCATTGTCCCAGCACCAGACCTCACCCGGCCACCACGTTGGATGAAAGAAGAACCACGAAGCGCGAAACCTTGCGCCATCGTGAGTGAACAGTTCTTCTCCCGGCCCCCAATTTGTATGTACCGCGAGAATCCAATATCCGTTGTAGCGGTCATCATACCAGGAACCGGCAGTCCACGCGACATGGCCGTAGTAGCCATTGCTTGAATGGGGCTCTAGGATCATGATGTCCCCATATCCAGGCTGATTCACGGAAATGCCGTTCAGGAGATAAAGTGGCCAATTCATTGCGTGCCGATTCCAGTTCTGGAAAAATTCAAGATCCCAGTCGGACCAGTAATACGTCAGCAGATCCGCTCCCCAAGTGCATTCCCCGACAGGGAAATTGTGAGGGCTATCATTGGCGGATTCGCTGGATTCTGCATAGGCGGCCTGCCCCAAAATCACCAGCGGCACGGCAATCGCAATTGCGATCCACAGGCCTATGGCCGATAGATTGGCTGGGCCGACCCGTATAGGGGCGGTTTCCATCCCGTCGCGGCCCGCAACCCGCAAAGACGCGGCCGCGACGGGAGCATTACATCTCATTTTCATTTTATATTTTCTCCGGGTCTCTCACCCGGTTTGACCAGCGGCTTTCTGAATCCGGTAGAACTGGTCTCCTTCTTTCGGAAATTCTATAGAGTTGCTCTTAGCATTGTATTTCAGAGCGTAAAATGGGTAATGCGGCTACCGGGTCGCAAGCAGCTCATGGATTGTTGCGGCCTCGTTGCGAAGCTCGTCTCCCACCTCACCGCTCATAAACTCGGAGCAGGATTGCAGCAGGCTTTCGAAGGCCTCTCGATCGCCCCGCCGAACGAGGTCAGCGATTGATGATGCGGCTTCCTCAAAAGCGTCGGCAGCTTCAATGTTGGCTTCGTTTTCGAAGGTGAGATTTACGTAGGTGTCAATCATGTTGGGAGACAGCATTCGCCCCATGGTCGCCGCGACGAGGCTGGAGTTGGGAGTAGCTAATTTGGTAAGGATCTTCAGATCGACTTGGGAGCTCTCGAGTGCCCGGCCGTAACACATGACCGAATTGAGTACGAGAAACTGAAGGCAGGGGACGACTCGGTCATGACCAGCGGCAGAGAGGGAGACTATGTTCACCCCCCTTTTTTTCCAGAAATCTCCAACCCAGCTTCTCCAATTTTCAAGTCGTTTGAGCATGACTGTCTTCCCTTGGGCTGAAGGTTGGAGCGTGGGAGTAAGGACGACGTTCTTTCCTGTGAGGGATCGCAACCCTGGCCCGAACATAGGATGCATCCCAATGATCGAGGGCCCGCGAAGCTTGCCGAGTGCGGCGAGCGGCTCCTCTTTAGTGGAAGAGATGTCGAGAACGAGCTTGCCTCTCATTCCCCGGCAGCCTCGACTTCCCAGCAGTTTCTTCACTCCTAAGGAGAGCACTTTGATAGGCACTGCGATGATGATTACCTCCGCCTCCTGCACCACTGCTTCATTTAGCCTGCGGAGGGTGCGGTTGACCTCGTTCGGATTCTTGGGGTTTCGGGAAGCGCGGCGAGCGGCCTCTTCGCCCGTGACGCGAACTCGGTATCCTTCTTTCCGGAATTCGCGTGCGAACATGCGTCCCATTTGCCCCTCCCCTCCGATGATTCCGATCGTCTTGGGATTTCGGGGGGGGCCGACATAGTTGTGGGGGTTGATCATAGGTGATTTCATCAGGATCTGAGGTAGTGGGTCATGGTGAGTTCGTGGTAGTGCTGGCGAATCGTCGAGATCAGCTCAGCTGCGAGTTGGGGGGTCGTATCCGGGTGGCCGAAGGCCAAGCGAAACCAGCTTCTCCCTTGATAGTCCGTGGGGAAGATCCAGAATGCCCCCGATTTGCGAATTCGTTCGCAAACCGCTTTAACAAGGGTGTCTTCGGCAAGGGGGTCACCGAGCAGTGTCGGGCGAAAGCACACCACGCCGAATTCGGGTCGGCGCAGCAGTTTGAAATCTCGACTCTCCGCTACAAGGTCGGCGGTAATCGAGGCGAGTTTAGCGACGGCCCGGAGCTGTTGCTCGCACCCGGAGCGCCCCATAGTCATCATCTGAAAAAGTGAGGCGAGAGTGTTGAAGCGCAGACCACAAGACAGGGTGTAGGACATCGGGTCTTCTTCAGCATTTGCCGACGGCACGTATTCCCCTCGGTGATCGCAGATTTTTCTGAGCCGCTCGCGGTCGCGGATGAAGAGAAAGCTGCACCCTTGAGGCACGGACAGCGTTTTGTGGGGATTCACGCAAATAGCATCAGCCTCGTCCCAACCCGCCCGGATGTAGGCCCGTTCGGGCAAACAGGCAAATCCGCCTCCGTAAGCGGCATCCACGTAGAGGAAGACATCTTCGCTCCTACAGATACCGGAGATCACCTCTACTGGGTCCACCGAAGTAATTGAGGTGGTGCCCACCGTTGCGATCACCATCAGCGGTTCCAATCCGTTCTGTTTGTCCTTGCGAATGGCTTCAGTGAGGGCTGGCATGGACATCTGCCCCTCTTCATTTGTCGGGATCAGCCGTACGGCCGATTCCCCCAACCCCACTGCCACCGCGTTTTTATTTGCGAAAAAGTGGCCGAGTTCGCTGGTATACATCACTAGCCGTTTACCGAGCAAGCCGGACGATCGGAAGTCCGGCACTTTGGTGGAGATGGCAACGAGAGTGGCGTGAAGGTGGCTCTCCGAGGCGCTATGGTACACTTGGGGCTCATGCTCATCAGGAATGCCGAGGAGTGAGGCGTAGAGTCGCCCCACTCCTTTTTCGACCTCCACAGCTGCTGGACTGGCCGAACGTAGCATCCGATTCGGGTTGTGCAGCGCCACTAGACTGTCCGCACCCACCGAAGGATAGGAGCTCGGGGTAGAAAAATAGGCAGCGAAACGTTCGTGGTTCCATCCGAGAAGGGCAGGCATCCCGAGTTCCTGGAAATTTGCGTAG
>JAKSBG010000023.1 GCA_022361255.1 Verrucomicrobiales bacterium | reverse complement strand
GAAGCGTCATTCAGCCGGGATGAATTGAAAGTGATGGCCGAGCTCGGGACGAGGCAGGGCAAACTGGAGGAGGACGAAAGTCGCATCCTCGGCAACCTGCTCACTCTCGGTGAAGTCTCGGTGAAAGAAGTCATGACTCCCCGTGTCGTTGTCTTTGCCCTCACCGAAAGCACCACGGTTCAGCAGTATCTTGACCGTCACAACAGCTCCCCGTTTTCTCGAATCCCGATCTACAGCGAAAACCGGGACGATATTTCCGGCTTTGTTCTGAAACACGACATTCTTCTGGCGGCAGCACGCGATCAGTTTGATCTCGAGCTCAAGGAACTGAAACGGGAAATGCCCGGCATGCCGGCAACGACCAAGCTGACCGACGCCTTCCAGAGTCTTGTCGCGAACCGCCACCACGTGGCCGCTGCTCTCGATGAATACGGCGGCCTCAGCGGCCTCGTCACGATGGAGGACGTAGTCGAAACTCTTCTCGGACTGGAGATCGTTGATGAGGCTGATACCCGCGACGACATGCAGGAATTTGCCCGGAACATGTGGAAGAACCGCGCCCAGAAAATGGGAATCGAAATCAGCGAACCGGACCTGACCGGGCCCGCGAAAGATGAAACGCCCGCGCAGTAATTTCGTTTTACAGAGACTCCTCAATCTCCCCCACTAGATCGCGTCCCCCGATCGCGCCGAGTTCCTGCAGTTCCTCGCGCAATACCCTCCAGGCGGGATCTCCGCCATCCGATGTTCTTCCGCAGTGGGTTCGGCAAACGAATCCGTCGTAGTCAGGGAAACGTTGGGGATCCGTTTCCTCTGAGTACAATGTCAGCCTTGGCTTTCGGTCAGACCCTGCCGTTATCGACAGCGGGTGCAACCAGCATGTCAGCGGTTTAAAATGCCAGGGATGCAATCCGTGGTCCACCGCATAGACCTGCAGTGAACACCTCGCATCCGGAAGGAGAAAAACGCAGTTGGTGTCCGGGAAGTGTTCCGGATACTTATCGGCCTTCCTGCACATGGCTTCCGGGCGCGTTGCGGTTTTCGGCCCCGATGTGACGTCCCTCCATTTCCCGTAAACAACGGTTTGCTCCGGCAGTTTTGCCCCCCGTTCCTCCAACTCCGTCCGGGCCGATTTGCTAAGTTGCCGGACCACTCGCGCCTCCTCCGACGACAGGTAAACCCCGTCGTGACAACAGGTTCCCCGGCACTTCGCCAGATCGCACCGACTCAAAGGTCGTGAAAGCGCATCAAAATCGATCGACATCTCGCGAACCGAGGCTGCCAACATTTCTCTCGTTTCCGGATACGCCGCAATTGCGTGACTCATACTCTTTCTACGGTGCGTGAGATTTCCTACTCTGTCGACATTTCCTGTTAGCCATTCATGAAAAAACCCCTGTCATACGCGCTTTCCGCCCTTCTCCTTTGTCTCACCGCAGGGGCGGAAGAAAAGCTCGATTACAATCGCGATGTACGCCCGATCCTCTCCGACAAGTGCTTTCTCTGCCACGGTCCCGACGCCAAAAACCAGAAGTCTGACTTCCGCATCGACAGCTTTGAAAACGCGACCGCAGACCTCGGCGACTACTTCGGCGTGGTCCCCGGAAAGCTGAAAGAGAGCGAAGTGCACTGGCGGCTCCATACCGACGACCCGACGGAGTTGATGCCTCCCCCCGAGAAAAAAATCCCTCTCACCAAAGAGGAAATTGCGATTCTCGACCGCTGGATAGAAGAAGGTGCCGAATACCAGGAGCACTGGTCCTTCGTTCCCGTCCGCGAAGAAATTCCGGTGCCGGAAACCGGATCCGACTGGCCCAATGGACCCATCGACCAATTCATTCTCTCCCGGCTTCAGAAAGAGAATTTCGCCCCCTCGCCCGAAACCAGCCGCGAAAAATGGCTGCGACGCGTCACCTTTGACCTCACCGGTCTGCCCCCGACCATCGCGGAAATCGACGCCTTTCTTGCCGACACCACGGACGACGCGTTTGCTAAAGTCGTCGACCGGCTGCTCGACACCGATGCCGCCGCCGAACGTCTCGCCGCGGAGTGGCTGGACGTCGCCCGGTATTCCGACACCTACGGCTACCAGGTCGACCGCGACCGCACCGTGTGGCAGTGGCGGGACTGGGTGATTCGCGCCTTTCGGGAAAATCTTCCCTACGACGACTTCATCACCTGGCAGCTTGCCGGGGACCTGCTTCCCAACGCGACCCGCGATCAGAAACTCGCCACCGCATTCAACCGTCTCCACGGGCAGAAAGTGGAAGGGGGCAGCGTGCCCGAAGAGTTCCGCATCGAATATGTGTCCGACCGGGTTCACACCTACGGAACGGCTTTTCTCGGTCTGACGATGGAGTGCTCACGCTGTCACGATCACAAATACGACCCGATTACCGCAGAGGACTATTTCAGCCTCTCCTCCTATTTCGACAACATCGATGAAGCGGGACTGTATTCCTACTTCACTCCCGCTGTTCCCACCCCCACCTTGTGGCTGCCGACGGAAGAACAGGAAAAACAACTCGCCGGTCTGGAGAAGGAAATCGCAGACGCGGAAGCAAAACTGAACACGCTCGCGAAAGACGCGCTCCCTGCGTATGAGAAATGGAAAACGGAATCCGGCGGAAAAGCTCCCGTCCCGACCCCGATCGCATCTTTCACTTTTGAAGACAACAAAGGCAACAAGCTCGCCAACGGGATCGACAAAGAAAAACCCGCCACGACCACAGCGAACAATTCGCTCGTTGCCGGCAAATTTGGAAAAGCGATCAAACTCTCCGGAGATGACGCCGTAACCCTGCCTGTCGGGAACTTCACCCGCGATGATCCTTTCTCCGTTTCACTCTGGATGCAAACTCCGGAGAAAAAGGAACGGGCTGTCATCTACAGCCGATCAAAAGCCTGGACCGATGCTGCGAGCCGCGGCTACGAACTCCTGCTGGAGGACGGGAAGCTCAGCGCCGCATTCATTCACTTCTATCCCGGCAACGCCATTCGCGTTCGTGCGAAGCAGGAGGTTCCTGTCGGCAGCTGGCACCATGTCGCTGTCACCTATGACGGATCGAGCCGCGCCGACGGAGTAACGATTTTTCTCGATGGAAAGGCACTCGAGCTCGAAACCGTTCGCGACAAGCTCACCCGCGAAATCACCGGCGGCGGAAGTGACACTATCGTGATCGGTCAGCGTATGCGGGACAATGGATTCAAAGGTGGACTCGTCGATGATTTCCGCGTTTTTGATCTGGCCCTTTCTGCTCCCGCTGTTGCCGCTATTGCAAACGGTGATAAAGACTACTCCCCCCTCCCGACAGACCCTGTCTGGTCAGAGACCCAACCCTATCAGGTCGCGCACGCAACCCTGTTTGATCTCCGGAAAAAGCGCAGTGAACTTGTCAAAAAGATCCCGGAAATCATGACGATGCGGGAGGAGGCCGAACCGCATCAGACCTACATTCTGGACCGGGGACACTATGCCAACAGGGGCGAGCCGGTCGAATCCAAAACCCCGGGATTTCTCCCGCCTCCCGCTGAGGGCACTCCGGCGAACCGGCTCGGCCTCGCCCGGTGGACCACTGCGTCGAACAATCCTCTCACCGCCCGCGTCACCGTGAACCGCTACTGGCAGATGCTGTTCGGCACCGGTCTTGTATCCACGAGTGAAGACCTCGGGAGCCAGGGCCGATCCCCGACACATCCAGAACTTCTCGACTGGCTTGCCCGCGATTTCATGGATTCCGGATGGAACCTCCACCGCCTTCTGAAGCAGATCGTTCTTTCCGCCACCTACCGGCAGAGTTCGGACATCACTTCCGGGGAGCTCGTTACCCGGGATCCCGAAAATACCCTGCTGTATCGTTTCCCCGCTCCACGACTCCCTGCTGAAATGATCCGCGACAACCTGCTCGCCTCGAGCGGGCTTCTCGTCGCAAAGCTGGGTGGACCTTCCGTGAAGCCCTATGATCTCGCGGTTTCTTTCAAACCAACCGATCCCGGGAAAGGCGCAGACCTCTATCGGCGCAGTCTCTACACTTATTGGAGACAAACCGGCCCCGCACCGATGATGACAACGCTGAATGCCTCAAAACGCGACGTCTGTCGGGTCAATTTGGAGAAAACCGACTCTCCGCTGCAAGGGCTGGTCCTTCTCAATTCTCCCCAGGCAGCCGAAGCCGCCCGAACCCTCGCCGCCAAGCTTGTTCAGAAACACGGGGATAACAAAAACGCGATCCTCGAGGATGCCTTTCGCAGGCTCACGAGTCGCAAACCCGACGAGACAGAGAAGGAGATCCTGACAAAGCTACTACAGGAGCAGGAGGAGATTTTCGAAACAAAACCCGAGGCGGCGAAACAGCTTCTCGCTGCAGGAGATTCCGCCGAGCCGAAAACAGAAAACCCTGCGGGAACCGCCGCTGTCGCCACCCTGGTCTCGACCTTGATGAATTTCGACGAGTGCATCACGAAGCGCTGACCTGACTCAAACAACTCTTTTTGATTTTCCTATGAACTCCTGTACCGGACACGAATCCCCGATCGGCCTCAGCCGACGCTCCGCCCTTGCCAGTTTCGGCGGCGGACTTGGCAGCTTTGCTCTTGGAAACCTGCTCCATGAAGCAAAGGCCGACCCGTCCCGCGCCGGTTATCTTTCCGGAGCACCAAAAGCGAAACGAGTCATCTTTCTCTTTCAGGCAGGCGGTCCCTCTCATCTCGACCTTTTCGATCACAAGCCGCGCCTTCGCGAGGAGCAGGGCCAGGAACTGCCTGCTTCCGTACGGATGGGGCAACGCCTCACCGGGATGTCCGGAAACCAGGCCAGCCTCCCTCTCGTCGGTTCCCCCTTCGAATTCGCCCGGCACGGGGAAGGACGTCAGTGGATGTGCGACCAGCTCCCTTACACGGCCAAAATCGCTGACGACATTACCGTCATCAATTCGATGTACACCGAAGCAATCAACCACGGTCCCGGCGTGACGTTTATGCAGTCCGGTTCACAGATTGCGGGGCGCCCCAGCATCGGTTCGTGGCTTTCCTACGGACTGGGATCCACCAACGAAAACCTCCCGTCCTTTGTTGTGCTGGTAACCAAAGACAAGCACGGCCAGCCTCTCGTGAGCCGCCTCTGGGGAAGCGGATTTCTTCCCGGCAAACACGACGGGGTCCGCTTCCGCCCCGACCGGGACGCCGTTCTTTATCTCAATAATCCCGATGGACTCGACAGCTCTTCGCGGAGAAAAATGCTCGACCGGCTCGAAGAATTGCATCTTCACCAGCTCGCCAAATCAGGAGACGACAAACTCGAAACCCGAATCGCTCAATACGAAATGGGATTCCGGATGCAGACTTCGATCCCGGAAGTCACTGATCTGACGAAAGAATCCGACGCCACCTTTGAGCTCTATGGTGAAGAAGCCCGAAAGCCGGGCACCTTCGCCGCGAACTGCCTCCTCGCGAGACGGCTCGCGGAACAGGGAGTGCAGTTCATCCAACTCTACCATCAGGGATGGGACCAGCACAGCGGTGTCTCCAATGGCATCAAGCGCCAGTGCAAAGAAACTGACCAGGCTTCTGCAGCACTCATCACCGACCTGAAACAGCGCGGCATGCTCGATGACACTCTGGTGATCTGGGGCGGAGAATTCGGTCGCACCAATTACTGTCAGGGCAAATTCACCGCAAAGAGCTTTGGTCGGGACCATCACCCGAGATGTTTCTCCATCTGGATGGCCGGAGGCGGTGTCCGCGGCGGCTACACCCACGGCAGGACCGATGAATATGGATACAATGTCGTCGACGGAGGCGTTCACATCCACGACTTTCACGCCACTCTTCTGCACCTGCTGGGAATCGATCACGAAAGACTGACGTATCAGTATCAGGGCAGACACTTCCGCCTGACAGATGTACACGGCCATGTTGTGAAAGAGATTTTGGTGTAGTTACAATGGAACGGAAAGGCCGGCCAAACTTCTTTTCAAACCTCTCACCCCGGGTTCATCAATGGAAACAGTGATTTCCCCGGGAGCAAATTACTGAAAAAGCCACATAGCGGTGTAACATCACGACAGTTTTAGCGGTAGAACTACTCAGTTCACTGTAGTGATGAATAGCAACCCAGACGGCAAGCCGGACTCAACTTCTTCCCATCCTGATATCAGCGATGAAGCCGCCGCTGAAATGATGCGTCAGGCGATCTCGGATTCGGATTCGCCTGATTCAGGGGCGGCAAAATGGGAGCCGCCACTCCCGGAAGAGTTAGCTCCTCTACTGGACGGATATACGATTACTTCGTTGCTGGGAAAAGGAGGAATGGGAGCCGTCTATCGCGGGGTTCAGGAAAGCCTCGACCGGGAAGTGGCGATCAAGCTTCTCCCTCCGGAGCTCGGCAGCAACGCGGAGTTTGAAGCTCGCTTCCAGCGGGAAGCCAAATCGATGGCGAGGCTCAACCATCCTAACATCGTCCAGATATTTGACTACGGGCAGACCTCAGAAGGCCACCACTACATCGTGATGGAGTTCGTGGACGGAACCGATCTCTATCATTTGATTCAGTCCGGAGGCCTCACTCCGGACGGTGCGCTCAACGCGATCAGCCAGATATGTGATGCCCTCGAGTATGCGCATTCCCAGGGCTTCGTGCACCGTGATATCAAACCCGCCAACATGTTTATCAACAGTAGCGGCACGCTGAAAGTAGGTGACTTCGGTCTCGCCAAGCTGGTGAAAGGAAAAACCGAACGCGAGGAGCTGGGACTGACCATGACCGGTGTGGCCATGGGCACTCCGCACTACATTGCACCGGAACAGTTGGATGAAGGAGCAGCTGTCGATCAACGCGCGGATATTTACAGCCTCGGCATCATGTTCTACGAAATGCTCACCGGGGAAATCCCGAGGGGCGCAGTAAAATCTCCCAGCGAAAAACTGAAATCGATCGACGTGAGAATCGATGGGGTCGTCTTCAAAGCGATGGAATCCGATCCGGGAGAGAGATACCAGTCCGCCACCGATCTGCGATCTGATGTTGATGGAATCCGGACTCCTGTAGCCCCTCCCGCTGACAGCAGCCCGGATCATCCGGAAACAGCCCCCCCCTCTCCCCGCAAACGGGTAAACAGAGGTGCGGTCACCGCACTGATCGCCATTCCCGTTTTACTCGCTGTCACACTTCTGTTCCTGAGTCAGAGAAAACCGGTGGAGAAAAGCAGCCAATCTTCCGCCCTGGCTGCCCCCGTTTCTATTCCCCGCGCGGAAGGAGGGTTGCTGAGAGGTCTCGTGTATGATCAAAAATCCGGTCAGGTCATGCCCCTTTCTTTTCCGTCCGGATGGAAGCACCAGAAATTCCATGTTATCGGAGCGACGCGTGGCACGAATCCCGGATCTGCGGAAACCGCGTTCTCCTGGTGGGCGATCAATGAAGAGGGGCTTCTCGGCTACACCGAAAACGGAAAATCCCGGGTCGGGATGCCAACGGTTGCCGCAAAGTTCCAACGCTTTGATCATAGCATCGGGGTAACCCTCGACGGAAAACTCGTAGTGGAGCCCGACTCTCGCTTTTATCCACCGCCGTCCGGCTCCGGTTTCGTCGATGTCGAAGTAGGGAATAATTTCGCGATTGCTCTCACCGAAAAGGGACAGGCCCACCTGTGGCCGGCAAGCACCCACGACCAACAACTCGTGTTTCCCCCCGCGCAGCTTTTGCAAAAAGTCGTGGCTATTTCTGCCAGTCACACGAATGCCTCTCTCCTTTCGGAGGAGGGCCGGGTCACCGTGTGGAACGTAGGAAAAGGCCCTCTCGCCAATCAATTGAACGGGAACAACGATGTCACGAAGATCAACAACTCTCTCTCGCTCAACAAGGATGGCACGCTGAATTCGCTAAACTACCGCTACCTTCAGTTCGACAACAAAATCACGGACTTTCACAATGGAGGTGAGTTGCTGTCCGTGAAGCTGGATACCGGCGAATGGAAAATCATGCAACGGACCGGTTCTACATCGGCAGGCGCTCGCGCCATTGTTGATGCTTTCAACGCGATCTCGAACGACAGGATCATCAATCTGATCGTGGAAGCTCCGGGCGGATATGGACCAGCCATTACAATCTGGACGGAAAGAGAAGGAAACGCTTCCTCCGGAAATCCGGCCGAACTGAAATTTCCCGCCGCGAAATCTGCCCCCCCGACTGCGACGGTTATTGGAGAAGCCTCGAAAGAAACACCCTATACCAACACGATCGGAATGCAGTTCGTGCCGGTTCCAATCAACAGAGGGCCTGCGAGCGGACAAACCCTTCTCTTCAGCATTTGGGAAACGAGGGTTTCCGACTACCAGAAATTCATTTCGGAAAATCCCGGTATCAGCTGGCTGAAACCTGACTTCCCACAGACCGGCGAGCATCCCGCGGTCAGAATTGAATGGGAGAACGCCGTTGCCTTCTGCAATTGGCTGACGGAGCGGGATCGAGAAAGCGGAAAGTTGAGTAAAGGAGAGATCTACCGCCTTCCCGGCGACTACGAATGGAGTTGCGCAGCCGGCATTGGTCACCTCGAAGATCCTGACACAACTCCCGAATCGAAAGAATGCCGAATTCCCGATCTGTATCCGTGGGGCAATCAGCTGCCGCCACCGGAAGACACGGATAATTTTTACGGCATGGAAACCACCGGGGATCCCGTCAAAACAGCAAACGGGGAGGGATTCAGAAAGCCACTTCCGGGTTACCGCGATAAGTTTGCACGAACGTCTCCGGTGGGAAGTTTCACCGCTAACTCTTACGGTCTATTTGACCTGTCCGGAAATGCATCCGAATGGTGCAGCGACTGGTTTTCACAGAAGGAGGAAAGAAAAACACTGCGCGGAGGATCGTGGGGCACTTCCATCGGTCACTCACTTCTGTCCTCCGCAAGAATCGCGAATGCCGGCACGGTTCGGTTTGATACACATGGCTTCAGATGTGTCATCGCTCCTGTCAAAGACCTCGACTGATCGAGTCAGTTGAGGCCGGGAATTTCCCGAACCGGAAAGTATACTCCTTCCAGGAAAAGCCATCTTCCTCCCGGCCATCCTTCTACCGCCATTGAGCAGGGATTCTTTCTTGCCGGTGGTGAAAGACTCTATCACGATGAATGGAGCAAACTATGATCCGCGCTTTTCTCATTCTATTCCTCTTTCTCCCCGCTATTTCGATTGCCCGGAACGAAAAATGGACGCCGCCACCCGCAGTTGAACTCACCACGCTCATTGGCAAAGATAACGCTCTCGCCGCAAAGAAAATCCGGGCAAGCTGGGGCAAACAGGGTCTATCAACAGGAAAGCAGAGATGGATCGAAAAAACGACTCTGCTCGTGGGTGTTTTGTCAGACGAACCCGTATCCGCATTCCGCAAAGACTCCGGGGAAAAGATCGGTGACCTTACCAGACTGGACGAAGAGGGACTCCACGCGCTCGCGACAGATGTCGGCAATGTGCAGAACTTTACCTACGAGCTGAAAACGGCCTCTGGAAAAGTGATCGGATCAAATCAGGTAAAGATCGAATACTACCCCTATCCGGAAGATTCCTTTCCGAAAGAAGGTGTGCCCGAGGGGAAACTGATCCCCCACCGCTGGGCTGATTCAAAGACATTCCCGAACACCGAACGAGATTTCCTTGTCTACATCCCCGCTCAGTATGACGGAACAGAACCTGCTGCGCTGATGGTTTTCCAGGACGGCCTCAGGCATGCCGAACGCGACAGCACGGGAGGTCTTCGCGCGCCGGTCGTTTTCGACAACCTCATCGCAGCGAAGAAAATGCCGGTAACCGTCGGCATTTTTATTAATCCCGGACGCTTTCCCGATCAACCGGAAGGGAGCAAGCCACGCAACCGGAGTGTCGAATACGATTCTCTTGGCGACTCCTACGTGACCTTTCTTCTCGAAGAGATCATCCCTTTCGTCGTCAAAGAACACAGCCTCAAGCTCAGTGACGATCCGAAAATGTGGGGAATCGCAGGCGGATCAAGTGGATGCGCCTGCGCGTGGACTGCGGCTTGGGAACGTCCCGACAAGTTTGGCAAGGTGCTCGGATGGGTGGGTACCTTCGTCGATATCCGGGGTGCCAATGCCTACCCCTCCCTCGTCAGGAAAACGGAGCGGAAACCGATTCGCGCTGCTTTGCTTGGGGAGGAAAACGACATCGACAATCGATTCGGAAACTGGCCGCTCGCAAACCGCCAGATGGAGACTGCCCTGGAATTTATGGACTACGACTATCGCTACTGGTGGGGTCCCGGGTTTCACGGCAGTCGTCATGCTGCAGTGATGCTTCCGGAAATGTTGACCTGGCTTTGGTCTGAATGAACCGGTCTCTCCCTATCCGCTTTCTCTTACTGATGGCAGTGACTGCTCCGGCCGTCCTCTGTCAGGCGCACCCCCTTCCCGAATGGGTGTGGAACCGCTCCACCGATCCCGCACCGCAGGAATTTCTTCAGGATTTTGTTCTTCACGATTCTACCAAAAGTGTCGAGCTCAAGATCACGGGCGATTTCGTGGAACTGGAGGTCCTCTTGAACAACCAACCCGTCATCTCTCTCGAAGCCTTCGATCCGGTGGCGACAGTAGACTTGCTCGAGGACGCCCGGGTCGGTGAAAACCAACTCCGTATCATCGCAACACCGGTTGATGGCCCTTCGGCCGTCGCTGCGACCCTCGCGATTGAATCCGGAGGCGCCTCCCTCACTATCGGTTCAGGCAGCTGGGCAGTTGGCGAGATCGAATCGAAGGGCACCGTCCGTCGCGAAAGATGGGCACCCAATCACCTCCCCGAAGTCAGCCCCCACGCGGAATACAACCAGTGGAAGGAGGCACTCGATGAGCCGTCCGCGAAAACTCTGTCCCCTCTCCCGTCCGGATTTATCCTGACAAAACTACGCGATGCAGCGGAGGATGAAGACTCGTGGGTGAGCCTTGCGATTGATCCGAAGGGCCGAATCATTATCGCTCAGGAACAAAGAGGTCTTCTTCGCTTTACCCTTTCAGACAACAACCGGGAAATTGTCGATGTCGAGCGCATCAATGAAACTCTCGAAGAATGTCGCGGCCTCGCCTTTCGCGGGGAAACGCTGTTTGCCAATGCCAACGACTCGAAAGCGCTCTTTCGACTCCGCGATACAAACGGTAACGATCAATACGACGAGGTGGTCGAAATTCAGGCCACAACCGGTAGCGTCGGACACGGCAGGAATGATCTTGCAACCGGTCCGGACGGCAACCTCCATTCTATCCACGGGGATGTCGTCGACACACCTGACCGAAGCACCTTTTTCACCGCACCGGAACCCGGCAACCCGAAACCCCTCGGGCACTGGGTGTCGCTTGGTGACGGAGACACTGGCTGGGAGATTTTCGCGCGCGGGCTCCGCAATCCGTACGGGATCGATTTCCACAGGGACGGCGATCCATTCACCTATGACGCTGACAACGAGGGCGACGTCGGTCTGCCCTTTTACCGCCCCTCGCGAATCAATCACCTCGTTCGCGGCGCAAACTATGGCTGGCACCAACGTCCCGGCAATACACGCAGCATCCCGGTTTACGCACCCGACACGGTTCCGACGACCTTCGATGTCGGGCGGGGGTCTCCGACGGGAGTAAAATTCGGTTATCGCAGCAATTTTCCCGCGAAGTGGCGCGATGCGTTTTATGCATTGGACTGGGCATACGGTCGCATCATTGCGATGCACACCGTTCCACGCGGAGCAAGCTACTACGCTTCCGGAGAAGTCTTTTTGGAGGGGCGCCCCCTCAATGTCACTGACCTCGATTTCGCCGAAGATGGTTCGATGTTTTTCACCACCGGAGGGAGGAAGACGAAATCCGCGTTGTATCGTCTCCGCTACGATGCCCCTGCCAAAACGGCAAAACAGGCCAAACCGACTGTCCAGGAATCTGAACGAAAGATTTTCTCTGAAATTTCCCGCAGTCACCGGAAGAAGATCGAGCAGGCCGGCGGACCGGTCACTTCCGATTCCCCATGCTGGGAATTTCTCGGCAGCGCTGATCCCTGGCTTCGCAACGCCGCACGCATCCGGCTTGAAAACCGCCCCGTCAACGAGTGGCGTGATTTGATTTTCACAAAAACCGGGGGACGGGGCCGACTCACCGCCCTGCTCGCACTTGTCCGCCAGGGCGACGCGGAGACCCGGACCCTAGCCCTCGAATCCGCCTCCACACTCGACTCAAGCGAATGGGGAAGAACGGAAAAGCTCACCTTTCTCCGTATCTGTGAACTGGGGTTTACAGACGCGGTCGGCGGGCCTGCGACCCAGAACATTTCCCGATATGCCCACGACTGGATCGGCAGTCCGACCTCGCCTGTCACCCGGGAATGCGCTCGCATCCTCGCTCACATTCAGGACCCGAAAGCTGTGGGTAGAACTCTTCTTCTCCTTACCGAATCCGCGACCCAGGGTGACCGGTTACACTATCTGGAGATGCTCAGCCGCATGCGGACGGGCTGGGAGGAGGATGCACGCGTCAGCTACTTCAAGTCGATTGCTATCGCGAGAGAGACCTCACGCGGCGACCGGTTTATGCCCCCATTCTTCGAATCCCTGCAAAAGGAAGCACTCTCTTCTGCTCCTGAGCAAAAACGGGACAGCCTGGCATTGCTCCTGGAACCGGCTCCGCCTGAATCGCCTGCACCTTCCGAAGCACGCAGGTTTGTGAAAAACTGGTCCATGTCTGATTTCTCCGATGACGACTTCGCAGAGGCTCCGCAGATTTCCTACGCGGACGGTCTCGCTCTCTTTCGTGCCGGTCAGTGCCACCGTTGCCACTCCTTTGGATCAGAGGGCTACCCGGTAGGTCCGGACCTCTCCACTGTTGCGAGCCGATTCTCGCTTCGCGACCTCTTGCAGTCCATTCTCGAACCGTCAGCGGTTGTCTCGGAGGTCTACCGGAACAGCAACGTAGAATTGCGTGATGGCTCATCCATAAACGGTCGAATCCTTCGTGACGATTTTCGCCAGTCTACGCTCTATCTTTCCACCAATCCCTTCACTCCGACGGAAATGACAACGGTCAGCAAGGACCGAATCAAGCGGGTCACGGAATCAGAAATTTCCCCCATGCCGCCCGCCCTGCTCTCCGGCCTCACAAAGAAAGAAATTGTTGCCCTTCTACACTGGTTGCGGTCAGGTCCAAAATAAAGTCCCATCCCCTATGAATCGAATCATTGCCTTTTTCTTCGCCATCCTGCTGGCCTCACCCGCTTTCGCCGAAACAAAAAACATCGTCATCTTCTTCGTCGACGACATGGGCTGGACCGATCTCGGCTGCACGGGAAGTGATTTCTATGAGACTCCGAATATCGATGCCCTATCCCGCGACGGCGTCCGGTTCACCAGCGGATACGCAGCCTGCACGGTTTGCTCTCCGAGCCGGGCCGCACTCATGACCGGTCAATCACCGGCACGGCTGCGAGTCACCGATTTCATCCCCGGGCATCCCTTTGTGAATACTCCCCTGACGATTCCTGACTGGACAAAAGTTCTGGAAAAGAAACATCTCACTCTGCCGGAAATGTTAAAAGAACACGGCTACACCAGCGCACATCTCGGGAAGTGGCATCTCGCCCATCGCACCGGATACAAAACCGGTGGAGAGGATCCGGCCGATCCAGACAACTACCCACAGGCTCACGGATTCGATATCAACATCGGCGGCTGTGAAAAAGGTGCTCCTCCCAGCTATTTCTGGCCCTATGGAAAAGGGAAGACGCTCGAAGAGAAAAAGAAAAACACCATATTCGACACCCTGCCGAAGGACGATACCCCCGACGCAGATCGTGAGGGGGAATACCTGACCGACCGGCTCGCCGCTGAAGCCGAAGTGCTGATCGATCAGTTCTCGAAAGCGGGAAACCCGTTCTTCATGAATTTTTCCTTTTACAACGTTCACACCCCTTTGATGGGGCGCCCCGACCTCGTTGAGAAATACGAGAAAAAGCGGAAAGCCAATCCCGACAGCAGGCACACCAACGTCAAATACGCTGCGATGGTGGAAAGTGTCGACGAGGCAGTCGGTCGCGTAGTCACGAAACTGAAGGAGCATGGCATGTGGGATGAAACCCTCGTCATTTTCACCTCCGACAACGGCGGCCTCAAACCGCAGGCGACAGACAACGCGCCCATTCGGCAGGGCAAAGGTGGCATCTATGAAGGCGGGGTTCGCGTCCCCCTGATCATCCGCCTGCCCGGCGACGGAGCAACTGACGTTCTCTGTCACAAGCCGGCGATCACCATGGATATCATCCCCACAATTTTCGAGGCGATTGGAAAGCCCCTTCCGGAGAAAGCCAACGCCGTACAGGATGGAGAATCACTGCTGTCACTGGTGAAAGACCCCCGGGCAGAGTGGGGACGGGAAGACCTCTTCTGGCATTACCCACACTACCATTCCATGGGTGCACAGCCTTACAGCGCGATTCGCTCCGGGAACTGGAAACTCATCGAAGTGATCGGCCAGGACCGGCTGGAGCTGTATGACCTCTCCAGTGACATTCATGAGAATACCAACCTGATTCAACAGGAGCTTCCGAAAGCAAAAGAGCTCTATCAAAAACTGGTTGCGTGGAGGAAAGAGATCGGTGCCCAGATGCCAACCCGAAACAAAGGCTTCGATCCTGACAAACCAACAGGAGTCAGTCGTGACGGGAAAAAAATCCGCCCCGCAGCGCCCATTCGCGAGTGAACACCGGATCTCCGCAGTAGCCCCGGCTACAATCCTATCACGGCAAAGGCGTCAGCAACTTTGCCCACGATCACCGTTGTCCCCGGATGATGCTCTTCCCAGCTTTCGAGATGGTCCTTCAATTCATGCCAGCGCTTTGAAATCAGCCCGTCTCCCTCCCTTTCGGAGATTCCGACGGCAGTCTCGCCGACTACGCCATGAATGCGTTCCAGTTCCGGATGCAAGTCAATCTCGTCTATCGCATCCTCCAGTGACATCAGGGCTTCCCGGGTCGATTCATCGTAGGCTCCAATCGCCTCCAGCGCGGTGCGAATTTTCTCCAGTTCGTCTTTCATAGGTCTTTTCCGCGTTACTTGATCTGCTACTCGCCGTAGTCCTTCAAAGAATCTGAATAAACGGCATGGAGAAATGCGGTCAAGTCCATCAACTGCCTGGCGCTCATATCACTGGTAAGATCGGGCATGAGAGGCTCGATCTCCCCGGCCTTCTGCGCAGATGTCAAAATTTCCTGATACTGTTTCTGTATCACATGCCTTGGATTCGTAATCGCAGTGATAATGTCTTCGTAACGTTTCACAAAGCGGGATTCCTTGCCCAGCTCCAGGTGAAGTTTTCTTTTCCCTGTGGGTTCAGGTGTCACTACTTCAGCAACTGTATGGCACTGAATGCAATTCAAATTCACAAAAGCAGTGCGCCCCTCTTCCGCGTCCCCCCCGGGAAATCGAAACGGTTTTGAATCTTTATCCTGACCAAAGCAGGAACTACCAGAACAAAATACAGCAAGGGCAAAGACGGAGAGTAGCAATTTCATAAGATTATATGGTAACTATCTCATACCCACCGCCCGTTTCGCATAGCATCGTTTGTCACTTTGTCAGCGCCTTTTGCGCGCGGCGGGAGCCAGTTTTTTCTTCTCCTCCAGCAATTGAAACAGCTCCGACTTCTTGTCGTCCCACGTCGAGTCACCTGCGAGATTCGTGAACTGACCGGGATCCTTTTCCATATCGTAGAGTTCCTCCGATCCGTCGCGGTATCTCATGTAGGCCCATCGATCCGTGCGGGTAGACCATCCTGTTCCCTCTTTGACCGAAAGCGTTGCGCTGCGCACTTTCGCACCAGGATCCTTCAAAACCGGTTGCAGACTCTTTCCCTGGACCGGGTCCGGCACCGGAACTCCCAAAAGGTCACAAATGGTCGGATACATATCCACCAATTCAGCAAGTGACGCAGTTCTCCCCGGATCGAAACCGGGTGCCGATATCAAGAGCGGAACCCGCGTCACTTCCTCATGAAACCGTGATTTCTGCCAGAAATGGTGCTCTCCGAGGTGATACCCGTGGTCGCTCGT
>JAKSBG010000024.1 GCA_022361255.1 Verrucomicrobiales bacterium | reverse complement strand
TCGCCAGCTTGCAACCGGCGAACTCACCGACGAACCTCACTATCTTCAGTTCACCGGCGGATCAAGAAATGGCCGGGTCTATCCTGTAGACTCTCATGATGCCGATTCCATTACCGTCGCGTTACAAAACGACAGTATTGCAGGGGTCAGCGCCGGTGATGTTTTTGAAATCATCCCCTACTGGACCCTCGGAACCCTGTTCCCTCCTGCCCGGCAGACCGTTGTCCACCCGTCCACCGGAAAACTCGCCCCCCAGCGTAAAAGCCGCGTTCTTTTTTTCGATGACACCGGCGACGGAACGAATCTCGCACCGGATCGCATTTACTTTCTGACCAGCGAAGGCTGGTTTCGATCCGACCGCGGGTTTCCTGCAGCTGATGACACCATTGTCCCTCCCGGAAAGGCTTTCGTGATTCGTCACCCGGACGGCACCGCCAACACCCGGTTCACAGCCCGATGGAACGTTCACACAAAGGCCCACTCCAGTGCTCTGCGAACGCAGACTGACCGGGAGCAGGACACGACTGTGGCTCTCCCCCGCCCCGTCGCCGTAAAACTCTCTGATCTGGATCTGGGATCCTCGTTTACCGACAGCTCGTCCAACTCTGCCGGTGACAGACGCGACGAATTGCTTCTTTACGACAATCTTACCGCCGCATTCAACAAAGAGCCATCCGCCGTCTACTTCCGGGTGGGCGGGCAATGGCGTCGCGATGAAGGAAATTCCTACCCTGCCGGCGGCAACGACGATATCCCGCCTGCAACCGGCCTGCTGATACGCAAATCCTCCACCGCTGACGGGGCCACCGTGAGATGGCTGAACCTTCCCCGCTACTGATGAGATTGTTGAAGAATATTCTCCTGTCAGGAGCAGCTTCCCTCATTGGACCCGTAACTTTGTTCGCGGGAATCACCCTCGAATTCTACTTCGACAACGGCGATATCGCAGACGGGACTGTCGCCGTCCTCGTCGCTGACGCCAATCAGAACGGGTTTCTCGAACTCGATGACCCAACCGTCCCGGGAACGCGAATTGAGAAAGGGGAAACGGTCGGCTTGAGCGATGATGTGATTGTTGCTGTGGTCACTGCCGATGCGGGAGATCACTGGGCCAACGGAGCCGGGATTGCGGATTCCCTGGAGCGAATCGACTACGACGAACTCGGAATCAGCGAAGGCACCCCCCTCATTCTCTATCTCTTTCCCGGTCTCGAGCAGGCTGGCGATCACATTCCGGAAGGAACCAGCGTGATTATCTACCGCAACAACGCCGTCGGTGGGAGCGGCGGCGACATTGCCTATCAGGCCCCACCCGATTCCGGAGTCTATGCCCTCTCTTCTCTCGTAGCCTCGAGCGGAGGCAGCTTCGACCCTGCGACTCCCGATGCAGGGGAGATCTATGAAAGCAGCTTTGTGGGCGGTGACGACCACGGGGGAACCCGGGCAACAGCGACAAATCTCACCTCAGCCAATCTCGCCATTCCAGGAGAACTCACTCCCGGGGACACCGACTACTTTGCTCTGAGTGTCAGCGGCCCGACCCGGGTCGTTTTTTTCACCTCCGGCGGAACCGATACCTCCGGGGAACTTTTTTCCCCCGATGGTTCCCCTCTGAACAATCCTGCCGCCGACAATGACAGCGGAGACGGCTCCAACTTTCGCATCGAATACATCCTTCCCGCAGGTGGCACCTATTTCCTCGCCGTAACCGGCGAGGAAAGTACATCAGCCGGCAACTACAATGTAATCTACGAGGCCATCCCCTATGTTCCGAATCGTCCCGACGCCACCATTGGAAAAACGTTTTCCAGCCAGAGAGGAAACGATTTCTACACCCGTAGCGGGGCCGGACAAAAGTATCGACAGGTGACCAGGCGAAGAAGAAGTCGTACCTACCGCTGCACCATTCAGAATGACGGGGAGCAAGCAAATCCCGTTGCAGGACGGGGAAGCAAAGGCAATCGCTATTTCAAAGCAAAATACTACCGTGTCACCGACGGTCGACGAAACATTACGGGAGGTTTCATCCGGACAGGAGTCATCCTCCAACTCGCCTCCCGCGAAGAAGAACGGTTCGAACTGCGAGTAAAACCAACACGAAAGGCTGTCCGGAAGAGAAAGCGCAAAAAACGGACTTTCCTCGTATCCGCGAACTCCCATGGATTGCTGGATCGTGTCCGGGCGGAAGCTGTCAAAAAATAGCTGCCGCCGGGTTGTTCGCTTCCACGTCTACGGCACTCATTCCAACAGGATGAATTGGTCCTCAGTAATGTATCGGGCGCGATGAACGACACTGCCGCCTCTACGGATTCAACAGCCGGTCACGGTATCCGTCCCGCACCCCCCTTCCCCAGAAAATCACCACACACCCGCGAACTTCGACATTAAATGTCTTGAAGCGCGACTGCAGCCCCTCCATCACGGCACCGAGCGAATCGTTCTCATTCGAGAAAATTCCCTTCCTGTTGTAGGACTTCATCATTCGACGGGCCAGCCACGGAGCCTGAATATCGGTAGAGAGAATACTTGAGCCAAAGAGCGTTCCTTTTTCGTGGAGAAAACGACAGAGGTTGTCGAAAACGATTTCGATCTTTTCCTCCGGCCGGCCCGGCAGACAATGCAGCACATAATTCAAACCAATTGAATCGTATCCCGCCCCGGGAATTTCGAGCGGTTCGAGAAGGTTCTCCTGGTGTAACTCCGGACGAAATCTCTCCAGCTTTTCGGCAGCGAAATCCAGACAATCGCGGTTCGCATCAAGAAGGGCAAGACGCAGTTCCACGTCCGGCAGTGTTTTCTCAAGAAACAGGCCCGTGCCCACACCGACCTCCAGATGATTCGTCGAGATATGTTCCCGGTATAGGTCAAGCAGCTCCTCTGTCGGGCATTTCCAGATATACCGGTTCGAAAATCCGTGAACGAACCGGTCGTAAAAAGAAAGCGTCCTCCGTGTATAAACGGCGTAGCCCTTTTCGGCATCGCTGAGTTCAGCTTCCATAGATATTGCGGCGTAACAGGGTATAGTATCTGACCCGACAGGGTCAGGTATCTGATTCAACCCTGTTCAATCGCTTCGGGCAAGTTGCTTTTGTGTAGACCTTTCTCAAAGCACTGCAATTTCCAAAATCAAAAATGGAAGACTCCATTCAACAGCGCATGGAACGGCTTCAGATCCGGGAAAAGGATCTGGAAGAACGCTTCGTGCTCGGGTCCGGCAGCGGTGGGCAGAAAATCAACAAAACGGCGAACTGTGTTTATTTGAAACACCTCCCATCCGGAGTCGAGATTTCCAGCCAGGATTCCCGCTCGAGGGAAAAGAACCGGGAAATCGCCCGGCGACGTCTCTGTGAACACTTCGAACGAATTAACCTGCAGCAGCGCCAGCAACGTGCTCGTCAGCGCGCACTGAAGCGCTACCGCAAGCGCCGCCCTTCCAAAGCCACAAAGGCCAAAATGCGCAAGGACAAGCAGTTTCGCTCGGACAAAAAAAAGATGCGGGGCCGGATCCGCGACTGATCCTCAGGATTCGCGCCGGGATAGGCATCCATCGAAGGCTACGAAAATCTCACTTGGCGGAACCTTCGATAGCCCCATAGTATGCCAAACCTGCTATTTACATGGGATCAAAAACGCCCCTTACCAACGTCAGCCGACCTGACACTGTCGTCATTTCCAACCTTTCACCGGTTGTCGAATGCGGAAGATTTCCGACGAAACGGGTCGTCGATGAATCCATTCTCGTCGAAGCGGATATTTTCAAGGACGGGCACGATGTTCTCGTTGCAGTTGTCGGTTGGAGAGAGACGGGTAAAAAGGCGTGGACGGAGGCTCCCATGTTTGCTCTGGAAAATGATCGCTGGTCCGCCAGTCTCACCTTTCCGGAAACCGGGAGATACGAAATCACCGTTGCCGCCTGGGCAGACGATTTTCTGACCTGGGTTCACGACTTTGAGCGCAGACTGACAGGTGATCAGGAGGATTTCTCGACAGAGATTGAAGAGGGACGGGTCATCTTAAACAACGCTGCCATTCGCGCCGCAACCGGAAAAGCAGGGAAGGATGCGGAAGCGATCGAAGAACTGACCACGAAGCTGATGAAAACAGATCCGCAGGAAGTTCCCGCACTGGTGAACGATCCGGACATCCTCTCACTTCTCGCACGCTGGCCGGACCGCAGCCTCGCCACAAACGCTGCTTCTCCTATCGATGTGGTGATCGAGACAAAGCTCTCCTCCTTCTCCGCCTGGTACGAATTTTTTCCCCGTTCCGCCGAAGGCATCGAAGGAAAACATTCCACCCTCCGCGACTGCCTCCCCCGCATCGAAGAGGCAAAAGAGATGGGCTTCGACATCGTGTATTTCCCTCCCATCCACCCGATCGGAAGGACCTTTCGCAAAGGAAAAAACAACACCGTCACCTGCGAACCGGACGATGTCGGCTCTCCCTGGGCGATCGGGGCGAAAGAAGGCGGCCACCGCGAGGTCCATCCCGATCTCGGTACAGTCGAAGACCTCGCCCGGCTCGTCAGCGAGGCCAGAGATCGGGGAATCGAAATCGCCCTCGATTTCGCGATCCAGTGCTCACCCGACCATCCCTACGTGAGCGAACATCCGGAGTGGTTTTTCCATCGCCCGGACGGGTCCATCAAATACGCGGAAAACCCTCCGAAAAAATACCAGGATATCTACCCGATCAATTTTCACTGCGACGAATGGCAGGAATTGTGGAACGAGCTTCGTGACGTCGTCCTTTTCTGGATGCAGCAGGGAGTTCGGGTATTTCGTGTCGACAATCCTCACACCAAACCGGTCTCATTCTGGGAATGGCTCATCGCTGAAGTGCATGCGGTTGACCCGACCATCATTTTTCTCAGCGAAGCCTTCACCCGTCCGAAGATGATGCAGACGCTCGGAAAGGTGGGATTCACCCAGAGTTACACCTATTTTACCTGGCGCCATTCCAAAGAGGAACTCACTGAGTATGTTACCGAGCTGACCAAAGGTCACATGAGGGACTACTACCGCGCCAATTTCTGGCCGAACACGCCCGATATTCTCGATTACGATCTACAAAACGCTCCTCCGTCCGCTTTCAAAATTCGTGCGGCACTCGCCGCAACCCTCAGTTCGTCCTGGGGAATCTATTCCGGATATGAACTCTGCGAAAACACCCCGCTTCCCGGGCGCGAGGAGTATCTCGACAGTGAGAAATACCAGCTCAAGACCCGCGACTGGAATGCCCCCGGCAATATCAAGCCGTTCCTCACGCGACTGAATCAGGCCCGCCGGGATTGCCCCGCTTTGCAGAGCTATGCAAACATCGAGTTCATTCCTGCGGACAACGATAAAATTATCGCCTACCGAAAATGGTCGGACGACGGGAAAAGCCACGCTGTCATCATCGTAAATCTCGACCCGGTGACCCGGCAGGATTCCAATATCCACCTGCCGCTGGAGGAGATGGGACTGCCGGCTGACCAGCCTTATACAGTGGAAGATCTCATCTATGAGGAGACCTACGAATGGCGTGAATCCACCAATTTTGTGGCCCTTGACCCTAGAACGAAGCCGGTCCACGTATTCCGCGTGAGAATTTTGTAATTCTTTACATTTCACGCCGGAATCATCGACTTTCATTATGCGACAACGTTTTGTCATTTTCGCCGTCCTCGGGCTCGCACTCGCTCTTTTGGCTGAGTGGAATTTGCGATCCAGGGCCATATCCCCCCTTCAGAAACTGAATCAGTTCTGGCTCGAATTCTGCATTGGAAACAGCGGAGACAAACTCACATCACCGGCCGTTACTGTAGTCCGGATCAATGATGATTACGAACCGCTCAGCATCGGTCCGGACTCTCCTGCCGCTGCGGACGGAAAGCTTTCCCGTCTCGACTTCGCGACCATTCTTGGGTTTGTCGGAAAGCTCAACCCCAAGTCTGTCGCGTTTCTTCCCACGCCGGATTTTGATGAAAGCCTCACCCTGAATCAAACCGATATCGTACCGCTCAAAGATGCCGCCATGCAGCTTCCCCGCTTTGTCGCAGCATCGAGCGTTTCGGACGATGGCGAGCAGGCGAAAGAAACAGCACCACTTCCCTATGCCACCCTGACAGTGGAAGGGGACATTTCCACCCTCCTTCCTTTCACCCGCACCATCCGCCGACCGGACCCGCAGTTGCTTTCCAACTCCGACCCTGCCTTTAAAACAATTGAGTCGGCACGCGACCTTCTGAACGAAAGCTCTACGAAAATCCCGCTGGTAGCGAAATACCGGGACAAAGCCGTCCCCTCCATCGTTCTCGCCGCCGTGGCGAGTCACGCGGGGGTTTCCGCGGATAAAATCACCGTTCACCTTTCTCCTGACGATTCCCACGTTCAGCTTGGCGAAATACGGCAAATTCCGATCAACGCGGACGGAACCTTCGAACTGCCCAGACATGCCGGTATCTCCCCCGGCATGAAAACCCTCACCCTAAATGAAGACGGCGAACTTTCCGAAGACTATCACTATGCCACTCTTCAGGTGGACGAAATCGCCTACACCGGAGAGAAAGAGGACGAGGTAGCGAAAAGAATTGTTGAGACCCTGCAGGGGAAGTTTGACTCCCTGCAAAACAATCTGGTATTCATCGGGTTTGACCGGCTCGCCGACCGCCGCATTCCAAACGGCAATGGTCCCGTCCTGTCAGAGACCATGATGCTCGCGCAAGCAGCTGCCACAATTCAGAGCGGCCGCTACATCGACTGGTGGCCAACGTGGCTGCGCTGGCTTGCCGTTCTCATCATCGCGTTTGTCGCCTTCCTCATTCTCCGGACCACTTCACGGGGAAAATTCCTCCTGCTCTGGCTCATCGCATTTCTCGCCTTCTTCGGAGCCATGGTCGTCGCCTTTCAATCCACCCTGAAGTGGACTCCTCCCTTTTTCGCCTTCGCCCTGTTCGGGCTCCTTCTCCTGATCGGATTGTTCACCTCTTCAGGTACGGAGAAAAAGAGAGCGGAAGAGCCGGCAGGCGGAGAATCTGCGTAAGACCGGAGGGTCGCCGTCCCCGGCGACTCCCCCCCCGGAGGTTCATTCGATTCAATCTTCAGGGGAAGTTACTCCCTTAATCCTCTCCGAAAGGCTCCTCTTTCGCCAACTCAAGAACGGCAGCGACAAGGCCCGGAATATCACTCGATTCAGCCTCCCGGTCAGGATCATAACCGTTTTCAACCAACGCGGCTGAGGTAACTGGCCCGATACTGGCAATCGCAGTCTCATCGGGGATGGACAGTCCGAGATCGAGAAATCCCTCCACCGTGGAAGCGCTGGTGAAGGTAATAAAATCCGCACCCTCCTCCTGAAACCGTTTCACGGCACCCGTAGGATCGTCTGTCTCCGGAACGGTTTCATAGGCAACCGGATCGTCGAGAATCGCACCCGCTTCATTCAACTTCTTTGACAGGGTGTCGCGCGCACCTTTTGCCCGCGGCCAGAGAATGGTCGTATTCTCCACGGAACCAAATTCCTTCTCAAAGGCTTCCGGTATCGCATCGGCAACATGCGTCTCCGGCATCAGGTCGGTCGCCATGCGATATTCCTTCAACTTCGCAGCCGTTCCGGGTCCGACCGCTGCGATGCGACAGCCTCCGATCGCGCGGGCATCCTCGCGAATTTTGTAGAATGCCTCAAAGAAGTGCTCCACCGCGTTCGGGCTTGTGAAAATAATCCAGTCGTAGGTATGCGCATCAGCAACCGTCTCGGCAAACTCCCGCGCATCATCTCCACTGGGCTGCTGAATTTTGATCGTCGGCATTTCCAGCACATCCGCGCCGAGTTCACGCAACATACGACTCATTTTGCTGGCCTGTGCCCGGGTCCGGGTTACCACAACCCTCTTTCCGGAGAGGGGGCGCTCTTCAAACCAGTTCAGGTTTTCGCGGCAGTTCACGACCGTTCCAAAAACCGCTACGGCAGGGGCCTTGAATTCCTCTCGCTCCGCGATTTCGGCGATCGTTGCAACCGTTCCCGTAATGGTGCGGTGCTGTCCTGTCGTCGCCCAGCGAACCAGTGCCACGGGCAGATCAGAGTCCGCACCGGCCTCAATCAGTGAACTAGTAATGAGCGGAAGCCTCTCAACTCCCATTAACATGACCTTCGTTCCCGGTGCGTTCGCGATCTGTTCGTAATCGATCGACGACGTTTCCTTGTCAGGACGTTCGTGCCCGGTGAAGATGGTAAGCTGAGAACAATGATCCCGGTGCGTCACGGGAATTCCCGCGTAAGCCGGACCGGCAATTGACGAACTGATCCCGGGAACAAATTCAAAGGGAACGCCTGCCTCGCGCAGTTCTTCCGCCTCCTCACCGCCGCGCCCGAAGACGAGAGGATCGCCCCCCTTCAAGCGTGTCACGATTTTCCCCTCCTTCGCTTTCTCCACGAGAAGCTCATTGATCCCTCCCTGCGGAATCGCGTGATTCTTCGATTTCTTCCCCGCGTAGATCATTTCCGCCCCGGGCTTCGCCCAGTGAAGAAATTCCGCGTTGGAAAGGTAGTCATAGACGATCACGTCGGCGATCTCGATGCACTCTTTTCCGCGCAGCGTCATCAATCCCGGGTCTCCGGGGCCGGCCCCGACGAGGTAACAAATTCCTTGGCTCATAAAAAATTATTTCTTTGTCAGGGCGTCCACAAGCTTCTCCAGATCATCCGGATTCGAACGGGCAATGCATTCGTGCGGTGCCGCCGCGGGATCATCCTCGTCGAATACTCGAACGGACATTCCGAGAGTATCCCCGCCGTCCTCAAACCAGGTCCATGCTCCCACCGGGGTCTGACAACCTGCCTGCAAACGATGCAGAAAAGCGCGCTCGGCTGCAACACGCTGGAAGGTCGGCTCATGATTGATTTTTGCGAGCGCCTCACGCGCTCTCTCATTGCCGGAGCGGATTTCCATCGCCACAGCACCCTGCCCTGCCGCAGGAAGAAAATGAGACGGCTCCAGCTCGGTCGCATGCACCGTCGTTCCTTCAAACTCAAACGAAGCCTGTCCCGGAGTGAAAATTCCCAATCTCTCGATTCCAGCCCGGGCAAGCAGGATGCCGTCCCACTCCTCGTTCTCAATCAACTTGCGAATCCTCGTGGGAACATTGCCACGAATATCAACGATTTGAATTCCCGGAAACAACCACTCCATCTGGCGCGCCCTTCGAACAGAACTCGTTGCAACGGTTTTTCCGGACCAAAGTGGGTTCGTTTCACCACTCGACCCTGTCAGATCTTCCACCCAACCCTGTTGTCTCCCGCCCTCTTCTGTCGTCAGCAACACGTCTGAGATATCAGCGCGGGGAAGTGTCGCACAAATTTCAAATCCGTCCCCCAGCTCAGTCGGTACGTCTTTCAGACTGTGAACGGCAAAGTCGATCTCGCCACGGATCAGGGCCTCTTCCAGTTCCTTCGTAAAGATTCCTTTGTCGAGAACCGGATTATCCCCCTGCGAAAATTCGCTGAGTTTTAAATCGGGTCGTTTGTCGCCTATCGTTTTCACCACCTCGATCCGAACCTCGACACCGACATCAGCCAGAGCCGCCTCCGTCATTCGAGCCTGCGTTAGTGCGAGGTCGCTTCCCCGGGTTCCCAGTATGAGAGGTGTCGTCATGAGTCAGTCACGGTCCTGCCTGCGGTTGGACCTTCTGAAAAATCAGGTTTTTGCTTCCGCGAATCCGGCACTTCGGCGAGAGCTTCAATTCCTTTTTCTTCGAGGAATCCGCTGATTACCTGCCGGCATATTTCGATTTGTTTTTCTCTCCGTTTTACCCCGTCGTCGGCAATCCTCTGCAGTTGATCGATGTTGTAGAGATAAACGTCTGTTATTTCATTCACCTCGTCTTCGATGTCACGCGGAACTGCGATATCAATGAGGAAAAGGGCCAGTCCCCTTCGCTGGTCGATGATTTTCTCGACGTGCTCTTTGTGCACGACCGCATGCGGAGCTGCCGTCGAGGAAATGACGATATCGACCTTGTGCAAATGGTTCATCCACTCGTCGAACAGAATGGCTTTGCCCTGAAGCTCCTTCGCAAGCTCCTCTGCTTTGTCAAAACTCCGGTTCGAAACGATAATGCTTTTCGCCCCCCGCGATTGCAAACTCTGCGCGGTAACACGTGACATTTCACCGGCACCGAGAATCATGACCCGGCATCCATCCAGTTTTCCAAAAATCTTCTCTGCCAGATCCACTGCGGCGGCCCCTACCGAGGTCGATCCCTGCTGAATCCGCGTGTTGGACCGGACCAGTTTCCCCACGGTGAACGATTGCTGAAACAGCTTGTTCATCCGGCGTGCGGTTGCTCCGTTCTGCTGAGCGGTGGCGTAGGCTTTCTTAATCTGCCCGAAAATTTCTGTTTCCCCGAGTACCATGGAGTCGAGTCCGCTCGCAACTTCAAACAAGTGATTCGCCGCCTGCTCTGCCTCGTGTCGATAGAACTCCACCTCACCGTGCTCGACCTCGAAGTGATCCACAAGGTAATCGACCAGTTTCTCAAGAGCATCGCCGGAGTCACTGGCGGATCCATAAATCTCAACCCGGTTGCAGGTGGAAAGGACCACAGCTTCCTCGATCGGCCCGATCCCGCGGATCTCACTGAGGTGCTCCGGAACAGCCTTCTCCGCAATAGCCAACCGTTCACGGATCTCCACGGGAGCCGTTTTGTGGTTTACGCCTAGACAGAAAATCGACACGGGAAAAAGAGGTTTTGTTACAGAACGGACAGAGTCACGAGAGCAAAAACGAATGCCCCGATCGCGAGAACCGAAAGACGCTTCGGCGAAATGCGACGGATGAATTGAACAAGAACAATGACAAAATAGATCAGCCAGACCGCGCCGGATGCTGCCAGATGCACCGCCTCGGGAGCGACCTGCATGAAAAACGCGGCAATGATTCCGACGGAAATCAAAACCGTGCCGATGACAAGCAGGCGGATAATGGCGTCGGAAAGATACTTGATCGGAGGGAGTGAGTAGAAAAGCCGCCCGGGTTCATGACTTTTCAACTGTCGGTTCTGCACCAGATACATGATGCCCGCAATACAGGCGAGACCGTAGGCGCCGTAGGCGAGTAGTGACATCGATGCGTGCATCTCCAGCCACGGATCGAGCGTCTCGGGAGGGCGCGGGCCGGGATCATTTGCCGCCAGACTGATGATCGCAATCAACTGAAAAACGAATACCAGCGGCATGGAGAATACGCCGAGGAGTGAAAGCCGGAAGGCCTTACCCAGCGCAAGGTAGAGAATCACGACACTCCAACAGATGAAAACAAGAACCTCCGCGCCGTTCGTGATCGGACAGCGGCCGTGGAGTTCTCCGCGCTCGCGAAGAAACAGGCATTGAAAAATAAAGCCCGCAGCAGCCAGCCAGAAATTCAACCCGACCTCACCTTTCCGGCCGCGCCGAAGCGAAATCACCGCAAGCAGGAAGCCCACGAGAAAGATCAAAGTAGAAATGATGAGATACCAATCGTCCATCGATTGAAACAATATTCGCCCTTCTTCCGAAGAGCAGCGAATTGAGGGGCAGCAAAGGTAGACTGCCCCCCCGTCTTTGCAAGAGCTTGCCCCGACGCGAAAAATATGGATTTCGACAGCTGCCGGACCACCAATTCTACTGAATCAGAGCGGCACGCATCAATTCCAAAAGCCGGTCCAACTCCGTCGCACTCGTTTTGGCAACGAAGCCGCGGGCGTGTGCAAAATGAACGTCGTCCTCCCTTTCGAGCTGTGAAAAGTCGAGCCTTGGGCAGTCGTCATACCGGGATAGACCAAATCCGCTGCCACGTCGGTCGGGATAGATCAAACCGTCGACTTTTTCTCCCGTTGTTGCGATGTAGCGGGCGATTCCGGAGGACGGGTCATCGGGCATGGATTCGGTTCGCGGCATGTAGAGAATTCGCAACGATTCCCCGCCTTCGGTAATTTCCATCAACTCCACATGTTTCGCGACATAGTCGATACGTTCCCGCAGAGACCTCAAAAACATGACGAGATCTTCGCCCACCATTCGCATCATTTCCCAAATGGGATCACCGGGATTCCATTCCGTTTTCTGGGCAAAACGACGCAACAGGGTAATATCGATGGGTGAATTCAGCGCGTTCATCACATCCCGATCCACCCCCAGCCATTTCGCTGTTTCAAAAGGCCCGCGTGAATCAAACCACTCCGCCGGCTCAAGCCAGTCGCAAAAATTACGCGCGTCATCGTAAAGGCCAAAATCCTTTAGCACGAGAGAAAGCGCACAGATCGGTTCATGATCAGCCGGAAACTGATGATGATCGAAATTTTTTCGTTCCGGAGTATGCTCGCCGCCCACATCCACGACAACAATATCGGGATCAACCAGATCCTCCTCCGTCGGCTCACGCCGCCAAATCGGGACACGATGGCGCGAAAGCAAAAGACAGCAGGCGAGCAGGTCGTCTTTGTGTGCGCTTCCGGGATGAGTCAAAATTGCCTTCATAGTCTCTCTGACGACATGCCTCCACCCGATTCCAAAAGAGCTTCCATCTCACGAACCACTGTGTCGGGTTCAATGCGGAGCATGCAACGATAGTCTACGGGACATTCGCGCAAAAAACAGGGACTGCAATCCACCTGATGCCGGATCACCCGGTGAACCTTTCCGATCGGCGCAGTGAAATCCGGCTCGGTGGATCCGAAAATCGCGACAGTGGGAACCCCCAGAGCTGCCGCAAGATGCATCGTCCCGGTATCGTTCGTCGCCAGAAAGTGGCAGGTCTGCAGCTCGGCGACAAGATCATCGATCGAAGTTTTACCCGCCCGGTTTTCGCAAGGACCGGGGAGAAGGGCTTTCAGCTCATCGCCGATACCCCGCTCGGCAGGACTCCCAAAAATCGAAATCCGGAAACTCACATCCGGTCTTCGCGTCCGTAACTCTTCAATCGCTGCCGCATATCGCTCCACAGGATAACGCTTCGCATTTCCGTATTCTGCGCCCGGACACACTCCGAGATGAATTTCCTTTTCCCCACCGGAGATTGGCGTGGGAGTCTTCGGGATCGCCAGCAAATCTTCGACATGGGAAATGTCGATGCCCATTTTTCCGATCAGATACAGATAGCGATGCACATGGTGCCGGGTCTCGGGGGAACGCGCCGGTTCCGCCACGGCAGTTTGGAGCAAGAGGCGGCGCTGATGGCGATCGTATCCGACGAGCTTGCGTATTCCACCCAGCCTGAGTTCCAGAGCAGAGCGAAAAGAATTCGGCAGAAGGACGCCGGCATCGAACCGGCCGTGCTTTCGCAAAAGACGCCCGACCTGCCAGGGGTTGAGATCGCGCGAAAAGGGAATCACTTCATCGATCTCTTCACGGGCTGCCCACAGGGGGGCGAGATTTGCCCGGCAGCATACGGAGACTTCCGCTCCGGGGGCAGACCGCTTCAAGGCACGCACCGCAGGCAACGACATGCAGGCGTCCCCAAGGGGGTTGGGCGAGCGAACCAGATAGCGTGGAGGGCGCTCGCCTTGCGAAGGCTCTCCTGCGACACTCATGTAAAAAAGGAAAGGTCCAGCGGGTTTTCAAAGAAACCCCATCCGCATTCCGGCGGAATCAGTTTTCTTTCCCGGCACCCTTGTCAGCTGCTTTCGGGGCGCTCTTGGGCTGCTCTTTCGCTTTGGGAGCGGACTTGGCAGGTGACTTTTCTTTGCCCTGCTTTGCCTTGCCTTTTCCTTCCGCAGGAGCTTTTTCGCCTTTAGGCTGGTCTGCTTTCGGAGCAGGCGCTTTCGCTTTCTCAGCCGCTTTCCCCTCGCCTGTCGCGTCGCTTTCAGGGGCGGAATCCCCGGCAGGTGCCGGAGTATCGGAAACAGGATCTGCTCCCAGTTCGAGAGGATCAGAGCCGGGAGAAGTAAGAGAAGGCGGCAGACCGGGCATCTCCGGCTCGCGGGTTTCCACGTTTTCAAGAGGGTTCTGCGCGGCAGTGGCACTGAACTGACGTGTTTTCACCATGGCAAGACCAATTGCCGAGACAAAGAAAATGATGCCGAGCCAGGTCGTAATTTTCTGCAGAATATCCGTCGTGTGCGCGCCAAGAGCGGAATCGAGAGTACCGCCGCCGAAAGCTGCGCCAAGACCTTCCTGCTTAGGACGCTGGACAAGGACGATCAGGATCATCAAAATGCTGGTCGCAATGATGATCACCGTCAACAAAATGGAGAGAATTGCCATGGGGCGGCGAATATGCGACAGAGGTAGTGGATTGTAAAGGACGGGATTTGTCCGTTCTGATGTCCTGATTCCCCCCACGTTACCCATGAGTGCCACCCTTCCCGACCCGACCGAAGTTGAGGGAGTGGTGCATTCTATCGTTTTCCATAATGAGGAGAACGGCTACACCATCATGCAGGTGGAGATGACGAAAACCAGCAGGGAAGAACGAGGAGGAAAAATCACCATACTCGGAAATCTTCCCGCCGTCGTTGAGGGGGAACAAATCAAAGCCTACGGAAACTGGAGGAACGACAAACGCTTTGGGCGGCAGTTCCAGGCGGACCGGATCCAGGCAATCGCTCCGAATTCATCCAAAGGCATCGAGCGATTTCTCGCGAGCGGCCTCATCGATGGAATCGGGAAAGCCTACGCGAAGCGCATTGTCGAAAAGTTCGGAACGGACACTTTTCGTGTGATCGAGGAAGAATCCCAGCGGCTCCAGGAAGTCAGCGGCATCGGCAAAGGGAGACGCCTCAAGATCAAAGATTCGTGGAAACGACAGAAGTCAGTGCGTGACATCATGATATTTCTTCACGAGCACGGACTCTCGACTGCCCGGGCCCTGCGCCTCTTCAAAACCTACGGACCGGAAGCAGTCAACATTCTGCGTGCCGACCCCTACCGTCTCGCTCGTGAGCTGCCCGGTATTGGCTTTAAAACAGCGGACGACATCGCCCGAAAGATGGGACAGGCAGATGACTCCCCGAAGAGAATTGACGCCGGCGTCCTCTACACTCTCGAACAGGCAGAAAAGCAGGGACACTGCGGAATGCCGCGGGAAAAACTGTCCGAAGCCGCCACCGAAACACTCGGCGCTCCGGAGGAGGCCGTCGAGCTGTCGATCAATCAACTCCTTCTCGATACCCGACTCGTCGCTGAAACCGACCTGATTTTTCCGGAAGAACTCGCAGCGGCGGAAAACCTTGTCGCAACCGGAATCAAAGCTCTCGCAGAGAAAAAGACAACCCTCCCGGCCATCGACGAAGATGCCGCCATCGCCTGGTTCGAGCGTCGCGAAAACATGACGCTCGGAGAGGAACAGGCCGCGACCGTTCTCGAGGCGGCGCGCCACCGCGTCTTTGTCATCACCGGCGGACCCGGTGTCGGAAAAACGACCATCCTCCGGGCCGTCCTTCAGATACTGAAAGCAAAAAAGGTCGAACCTGTCCTTTGCGCACCAACGGGTCGTGCCGCGCAACGCCTTTCCGAAAGCACGGGGCTCGAAGCTTCCACGATCCATCGAACGCTCGAATACCAGCCGGAGAACGGCTTCATGCGGGGTGCAGAAAAACCTCTCGATGGCGACTACTTCGTCGTCGATGAAGCCTCGATGATTGATATCCGGCTCATGGCGAGCCTGGTTCAAGCGCTTCCACCCGAAGGGAATCTCCTCCTTGTCGGCGATGTCGACCAACTTCCTTCCGTCGGTCCCGGCGCGGTCCTTCACGACCTCATTGAAAGCGGTTCCGTTCCCGTTTCCCGACTCTCGAAAATTTATCGGCAGGCAGCATCGAGCCGGATTATCACCGCCGCGCACGACGTCAACGAGGGAAAACGCCCCTCTGCCGACAATGCGGCGGACTCCGATTTTTTCTTCCTCGAGCGAAAAACACCGGAAGCCATTCAGGAAACCATCGAGCATCTCATCCGGGAACGTATCCCCGAAGGCTTCAAACTCGACCCGCGCGACGACATCCAGGTTCTCACGCCGATGAACAAACAATCACTCGGCACGCGGGAACTGAACGCGAAACTGCAAAATGCGCTCAATCCCCCCGGGGAGTTCAAGCTCGAGATTGAGCGCTTTCAGACGACTTACCGCGTCGGCGACAAAGTAATCCAGACGCGGAACAACTACGACAAAGACGTCTTTAACGGAGACATCGGTCACATCGCCGAAATCACGACTGAGCCATCGACCATTTACGTGAGCTTCGAAGGAAACCCGCGCGTCGAATACGAACCCGGCGAGCTCGACGAGCTGCAGCTTGCCTACGCAATCACCATCCATAAATCACAGGGCAGCGAGTTTCCCGCAGTTGTGATTCCTCTCGCAGGTCAGCATTTTGTGATGCTGCAGAGAAACCTGCTCTACACTGCGATCACGCGGGGAAAACAGTTGGTTATTCTGGTAGGGGAAACAGCCTCTCTCGACCGGGCTGTAAAGAACAGCCAAAGTTCGAAACGATGGACGGGCCTGGCAAGCCGCCTGCGGAGCCGTTCCTGACGTACTGAATTCGCAGGAGGAAGAAGAGCAGGTCGTGAGTCTGTCTATCGCGAGCAGAAGCAAGTGGCCTCCAATCAACCCTGTTGCGCCCCATACCCAACAGGGTTGAGTCTGCAAAACAACAGGGTTACACTCGGGGCATGACATTCAACCGCCGACGTTTTTTTACCACCTCCACCGCAGCAATTGCGAGTGGATCGTTTCTTTCCTCCTGCGAAAAATCAACCCCGGAAACTCCGGAGGAATCGACCGTCGAAGCCGGTCCGCACTATGATATTTCCCTGGCCCAATGGTCCAACCACCGCGCTCTCAAGGGCGGCGAACTCGACAACCTCGACTGGCCCGCTTTCACAAAAGAAAATTTTGGCATCTCCGCTGTGGAATGGGTGAACCAGTTTTTCGGGGAGCCTCATGATACTCTCGGATTTCAACCGAAAGGCGGAGACTACATTGCGCAAATGAAGCAACGTTGCGACGACAACGGAGTGACGAGTGTTCTCATCATGTGCGACCGCGTCGGCAGCCTCGGAAATCCTGACAATACCAAACGAACGGCGGCAATCGAGGGGCACTACGCCTGGCTCGATGCTGCGAAAGAACTCGGGTGCCACAGCATCCGGGTGAATGCTGCATCTGATCCAAAACTCAGCCCCGAGAAACAGGCGGACCTATGTGCCGACGGTTTGCGTCGCCTCTCGCAACACGCGGCAACGCTGGACCTGAATGTCATTGTCGAAAATCACGGTGGCCTTTCCTCCAATGGAGCGTGGCTCGCCGGAGTTCTTTCCTCGGTGGGAATGACCAACTGCGGATCATTGCCTGACTACGGCAATTTCTACCTCGTCAAAAACCGGGGCAAACCCGAGCAATACGCAAAACAGAAGGCCCTTTACGAAGGTGACCCTTCGCTGAAAGAAGACGAATACGGACTCGGTTACGATCGCTACCGGGGAGTCAAAGATCTCATGCCTTTCGCAAAAGGCGTTTCAGCCAAAGCTCATGACTTCGATGAGCAGGGAAATGAAATTCACACCGACTTCGGCAAAATGATGGAGATCGTGGTCGATTCCGGATACGAAGGCTACATCGGCGTCGAGTACGAAGGCAGGGAGCTGGGCGAAGTCGAAGGAATTAAGAAAACGAAGGCGTTGCTGGAGAAAGTGATTGCGGCAGTTTGATGGAGAGCTGTGAGGCGAGAGTCTCACCTACGCAAGCAGATCCTTCACCACATGCCCGTGCACATCTGTGAGACGAAAGTCCCTTCCCTGGAAGCGATAGGTCAGCTTCTCGTGATTCATCCCTAACAAGTGCATAATCGTAGCCTGCAGATCGTGGATGTGAACCGGCTTTTCGGCGACAGAAAAACCCAACTCGTCCGATGCCCCGTAGGAAAATCCGTTTTTCACTCCGCCTCCCGCCATCCACATCGTGAAAGCGTCCGGGTAGTGATCCCGTCCTAACACTTTACTCTTTGCCGTTCTCCCTTCGCGAAATGGCGTTCGGCCAAATTCCCCGCCCCAGACAATCAGGGTATCCTCGAAAAGCCCGCGATCTTTCAAGTCGTTGATCAAGGCGGCAATTGGTTTGTCCATTGTCGCACATTTCTTCGTGAGACCATCTGTGATTCCGGTATCAGGGCGCGTTCCGTGAAAGTCCCATCCCCAGTCAAACAGCTGCACAAACCGCACCCCCGATTCGACAAGCCTCCGCGCCAGCAGGCAGTTGTTCGCTAAACTCGATTCGCCCGGCGTGGCACCATAGGCCTCCAGCGTGCCGGGTTTTTCTTTGGAGATATCCATCACTTCCGGAACGGAAGCCTGCATGCGGTAGGCGAGTTCATACTGAGAAATTCTCGTAAGCGTTTCCGGATGCCCCATTTCCTCCGCCTGCTTTTCGTTGAGATCACGGAGAGCATCGAGCGTCCGGCGACGCATGGAACGATCCATTCCGGGAGGGTTGGAAGAATACAAAACCGGATCTCCTTTCGAACGGCATTGCACTCCCTGGTAGACGGAAGGAAGAAAGCCTGACCCGAACGAATTTTTTCCTCCGTTCGGTTGCGTCCCGCTGGAGATGAGAACAACAAAACCGGGCAGGTCCTGATTCTCCGTGCCCAGCCCGTAGGTCACCCACGAGCCCATCGAAGGGCGACCCGATATCGGAGCACCGGTGTAAATCAGCAACTCGGCCGGTGCGTGGTTGAACTGATCCGTGTGCATCGAATGCACCATCGTGATGTCATCAGCGAGGCCGTGAAAATGCGGAACCGCATCGGACATCCACATTCCGGCATCACCATATTGCGCCCATTCGCGCGGCGAGCCCATGAGTTTGGGAACGCCGGAAGTAAAGGCGAATTCCTTTCCCTCCAAAAATTGATCCGGACAATCCTGATCGTCACGCTTCCGCAGCTCCGGCTTGTAGTCGAACATGTCGAGGTTCGGCGGAGACCCGGTCATGTGGAGATAAATGACACGTTTCGCCTTTGCTGGATAATGCGGCTTCTGCAGCGCGAGTGGATTTTCCGTCGCCGCCTTTACTTCATCAGCGAGAAGTGCGTTCAACGCGATCCCTCCGAGACCGGCCGTCGAGTTGCGAAGAAAATGACGCCGGGTCGCGAGTTGGAGTTTTTCAAGTCTCGGGTCCATCAGATTTTCAGAGCAAAAAATTCAGCGTTTCAAAAACATCTCGTCGAGATTGAGGACAACATTGCCCACCACTGTCCACGCGGCGAGCGCCGCGACATCAGATCCCTCCGGAACGGCACCGATCGGTTCCTCGGCCATCTTCGCGGCTTCGTCAGGGTGTTCACGGTATTCGGAGACAGCTTCTTTCCACAACTGTGCGAGGCGGGCAGTTTCCTCCGGACGGGGATCACGAATGAGGGCTCTGCGAAAACCAGCCTCAATTCGGTCCTCCAGCGTATCACCGGATTTCGCGGCATTTCGCCCCCAGGACTGGGCCGCCTCGACATAGACCGGATCATTCAACGTAACCAGCGCCTGCAGAGGAGTATTCGTTCGTCCGCGGCGAACGGTGCACACCTCGCGATTCGGAGCATCGAAAGTTGCCATTGACGGATACGGACTCGATCGCCTCCAGCGGGTGTAAATTCCGCGACGGTAGCGGTCCTCCCCTTTGCTGGTAACCCAGTCAGTGGCAGACCCGAAAGCGGCTTTCAGACCCAGTTCCGGCTGCGGCGGATTCACAGGGGGGCCGAACATTTTTCTACTCAGCAGCCCGGAGACCGCAAGCGCCTGATCGCGAACCACCTCAGCCGAGATCCGGAAGCGCGGCCCGGTGGCAAGCAGCCGGTTGTAAGGATCTTTCTGCACTGCCTCCGGATTCAATTTAGACGACTGCAAATACGTCTCTGACAGGACGAGCTGTTTCAAAAACTGCTTCACATCCCAGCCGCCGTCGCGAAGCTCCACCGCGAGCCAATCGAGCAACTCCGGATGACTCGGGAGCGCCCCCTGCGACCCGAATTCTTCACTGGTCTCAACGATACCAATGCCAAACAATTCTTCCCAGAACCGGTTTGCGATGACCCGGGGAGTGAGAGGGTTTGCCGGATCGATCAGCCACTGTGCCAGAGCAAGCCGGTTTGTCGGAACACCTTCCGGCAACGGATGAAAAATTTCGGGAACTCCCGCAACAGCTTTTTCCCCGAGACTCGTGTAGCTGCCCCGAAGATGGATGTTGGTTTCACGACGTTGTTCCCCGGGGAGATCTTTCATCACCGGGACTGTCGTATACGGCTTCAATCCGCCCCGTTCCTTTTCGAGGGAAGCGAGCCGGGCCCGCGAGTCTGCGAGAGCCGGAGCAATCGTCAGGAAATATTCGGCGACCTTCTTTTTCTCCGAATCATTCTTTTTCGGCTTTGTCAGGATGGTCCGCAGTGAGGCTGGAATGCGTGCCCATTCTGCCACCCGGTTTTCGCTCGTCAGGCTGATGCGGAAATTGGTGAGAAGATGATTCTCGTGTTTTGATTCCTGAATCAGATTAACTTTCAACGTTCCCGATTCCTCCGTAAACCCTTCCCGAAAGACGAGCAGCAACTCCTGCGCTTGCCCGTTTCCGCCGCCGATCGCCCACCCCCGGGACGGATCTGCTTTTCCGGCGAGAACAGAAGAGGCGGGAAAGCCGGATTGCTCGTGAGTAGCCGTAGCGAGGGAAAATTCGACCTGCTTCCTTCCAGAAACCGGAACCGCATGAGTGGGAGACGGAATTGCCGCCGGCGTCACCGCAAATACTTCCTTCCTTTCCGCATCCAGTATCCTGACGCGGTATCCCTGAATCCTCGCGCGCACAGCCTGCCCCCCGTCCGTGCGATTCCACAATTTGATCGTGTCGATGGGGCGCTCCTCTTTCAACTCGATCTCGATCCAGGGATCGTTTTCTGTGGAAGTATGGAAAACGCTGAGGTCTTTATAATCACCACTGGTGTTCCCGTCGATTGCCCGGCCCGCTACAGCATTGTTGTATAGCGAGCTCATTTCAGCAACGCCACTGCGTGCGAGGTTTTCCCCTCCACTGAAGATCTCAATCTCGGCAAGATGGAGAATCTTGTTCTTCCCGGGCAGCTCGATACGAACGAATTTTCCCTTTCGCCCTTCCTTCGCATTTTCCGGCTCGTAGATGGCTTCGATCCGGCTCAACACGAAATTCTTTTTCTGCTCCGGGGAAATCTCCAACCGCATCCCCGTTGAGACGGCCGCCCCGAGACGGGATACATCAAAGGTGAGCTCGTAGCGGTCTGTCTGCGCCCCCGGTTTCGCTGCGATCCATCCGTCACTTTGCAATTCCATTACTGATGAATTCGCGGAAGCCGTCTGCGGAATTTCGGGGCGCCAGGTAAACGGCCTCTGCCAACGCCGCCCCCAGCTTTCCGCCTGCTCCCGGATTTCCGGAGTCAGAGTTTTCAGCGTCTCCTGCAAACGGGAGATCGATTGATCAAGCTTCGCTTTTTTCTCCTCCTGCTCATCTGTCCAAACTTCCAAAAAAGGAGACTCGTCCTTCTTGTCTGTATCAGCTGTCTGGTTGAAAAAATCGAAGAGCTGAAAATACTCCAGATGAGTCAGGGGGTCATATTTGTGCGTGTGACACTGCGCACACGCCATCGTTGTTCCCATCCAGACCGCCATCGTCGTATTGACACGATCGACAACCGCGACATTGCGAAATTCTTCGTCGTTTGTCCCTCCTTCGCTGTTTGTTAGGGTATTCCGGTGAAACGCCGTAGCAATAAGCTGCTCATCATCAGGGTTCTCGAGAAGGTCCCCCGCAATCTGCTCAATCGTGAATTGATCGAAAGGTTTGTTCTCATTGAAAGAGCGAATCACATAATCACGAAACGCCCAGATCGTGCGGGCCGGATCATCAGCGTAGCCAGCCGAGTCCGCGTAACGGGCCAGATCCAGCCAAACCCGCGCCCAGCGCTCGCCGAAGGCCGGCTTGGCGAGCTGTAGATCGACGAATTTCTCCACGGCATTTTTCGACGAATCCTCACGAAAAGCCACCGCCTCTTCCCACGTCGGGGGTAGCCCGGTCAGGTCCAGAGAGATACGACGGGCCAGTGTCATGCGATCCGCCCTGGGAGATGGCTCAAGCCCCTCTTCTTTGAGCCGTGCCCGGATAAAGGAATCGACGGGATGATGATCACCTTTTACCACCGGAACCTCCGGCCGTTCGACCGGCTGATAGGACCAATGCCGGGCGTACTTCCCGCCCTGCTCAATCCAGCGGCGGATCAAATCAATCTCGGCATCAGTGAACTTCGCGCCCTTGTCGGGCGGAGGCATCAAATCATCCTCGTCATCCGTGGTGATCCGGTAGAAGAGTTCACTCGCTTCCGGATCTCCCGGTTGGAGCGCCGCGTAGCCCCCCATATCCATCATCGCCCCCTCCCGTGTATCGAGTCGAAGATCTGCTTTCCTCTCCTCCTCGTCCGGACCGTGGCAGGCATTGCAACGGTTGGACAGGAGCGGACGAATATCGCGGTTGAAATCAATTTCCTCACTCTTCTCTGCCAGAGAAACACCCGGAAAAAATGCCAGCAGCACTGCACAGCAAGCCGTCCCGAAGAAGGAAAAGGAGGAATCCATCCTGCAATTGTCTCTCAGAAGCAGCAGGGAATCCATCTTTTCCGGTAGCGAATCCACGCAGGGTCACCCAGGCCCCAATTGTCTCATATTGAACGTTTTTTGCTGGAGATGCTCTCAAAATGCGGCTTCTTCCTGCAACTTGGCATGTCCCCACTTGCGTCACACACCCTGAAACCAGTAAC
>JAKSBG010000537.1 GCA_022361255.1 Verrucomicrobiales bacterium | reverse complement strand
GCCAATGCTATACCTGACTTGCCAGCATCCTCCCCTGTCGCAGTCTATCTGCCTAAAAGTTTCGATGCGATCTCTGCCTTTCTCGGTGTGCTCTACAGCCGAAATTTTTATGCCCCCGTCGACGTGAAAATACCAATAGAGCGGGCGGAGAAAATTCTGCAGGATCTCACGCCACGCGTCATTATATCGAGCGAAAAATTTGCCGAAAAGGTAAAGCCGCTAGCCAAAGCAGTTGGAGCAGATGTGGTGCTCATTGAAGATGCTTGCCGCCATCCTGTTGAGGCGTCATCGAAAGGTAACCACCAGCGATGGAAGGAAGCAGCTGATACAGATCCGATTTACTGCATTTACACGTCCGGGTCGACGGGCGATCCGAAAGGAGTGTTGGTTTCCCATAGGTCGGTTGCTGACTTTATCGATTGGGTGGAAACGAGTTTCGGAATAGACGAGTCATATATTCTGGGAAACCAGTCTCCTCTCGTTTTTGATGTCTCAGTTCTGGACATTTATTCGATGCTGAAATGCGGATGTGAACTTCACCTGATTCCTGAAATGTTGTTCTCGTTCCCGGCGAAGTTGCTGGATTACGTTTCGGAGAATTCTCTGAATTTTATTATCTGGGTTCCGTCTGTTCTGATCAGCGTTGCCAATGCCGGGGTCTTCGAAAGTCGAAACCTTGAAGGGCTCGATTATGTCCTTTTCGCCGGGGAGGTAATGCCGTGCAAGCAATTGAATCAGTGGCGACAAGCTGTCCCGTCAGCTTCCTTTGGCAATTTGTATGGTCCAACGGAAGCTACCGTGATCGCAACTTACTACATGGTGGACCGTGATTTCGATGATGAAGAATCGCTCCCCATCGGAAAGGCCTGCCGAAACGTGGAAGCCGTCATACTGGATGGTTTGGAACCGGTAAATGATCAAGGTAAGATCGGCGAACTTTGCCTCAGAGGAACTTCCCTGGCGATGGGATACTGGAGGGACGAGAAGAAGACAAATGAGGTCTTTATTCAAAATCCATCACACAATGACTATGTGGATCTCCTTTACCGCACCGGCGATTTAGTGCACTGGGATCAAAACAGCGATCTGATTTATGTTGGGCGCAAAGATTCGCAAATAAAGCACATGGGTTACCGCATTGAGCTGGGCGATATCGAAAACGTTCTTGGAGGCTTTGCGGGATTGAAGCATTGGTGCGTTGTTTACCATCAGGAGGCATCTGAAATTGTGCTTTTCTACGTGGGGGAAACCACTGCAGTTGATCAAAAAGAGCTGCGGAAATTTCTATCGAAAAAACTTCCGCGCTACATGACGCCAGGACGATTTGTTGAGATGCAGGAGCTTCCCATCAATCAAAATGGAAAAATCGATCGCAGGAAACTCGGGGAGATCGTTGCCTCCTGCCATGATGAAAAATTATGAGAGAAGAAATCATTAACCTTTTGCAAAGGATTCGACCGGATGAAGACTTCGACGAGAGTGAAGACTTCGTCGAAGACGGACTGATTGACAGTCTTGATGTCATCCGGATTGTTGCCGAGATGGAAAAGGAATTCGGCATCGATATCGACGGGAATGATATCCTCCCCGAACACTTCGAAAGCTTCGAATCACTCGAGGCTCTTGTTTCGAAATCGAAGTCTTAGGTTTCTTAGTATGGCTGACCCTCAATACGATTCGCTGATTGAAAGCTATCGTGAACAGTTTCGCGAGCACGGTTATTCTCCCAAGTCGTTAGGATGGTTAAAGGGAAAGCAGGACCTGAGATTCGAAACTTTGACGAAGGACTGGAATCTCGAAGGAAAAAAAATACTGGATGTCGGGTGCGGGTTTGGTGATTTCGTGAAATTTCTGAACAATCGTGGAGTTTCGAATTTTTCTTACGTTGGAGTAGATGTCGTCGACGAGTTTATTGAAGTTGGGAAGCGAGAGTATGAAAAGAATGGAGTTTCATTCTTAAAGGGGAGTATCGAAGAGGTTGATCTGCCTTCCGGGCTCGATCTTGGCATTGCCAGTGGCGCATTTAACCAGCGGAGCGATGTGACGGATTGCTACGAGATGGTTGAGAACATTCTTCGCAAGATGTTCGATTCCTGCCAGATTGGGATTGCCGTCGACTTTCTCACTGATCGGGTAGATTATCGCCACGAGCACAATTTCAACTATTCGCCGGAAAAAATTCTCGCCATCGCCTACTCCCTTTCGCGAAGGGTGAGCTTGTCTAACACTACCTTTCCATTCGAATTTTCCGTAACAATTTATCGGGATGATTCTTTTAACTCCGCCACCACGATTTTTAACTCATTTGAACTGAGCCAAGCACAACTAAAGAGAGAGGTTAAATGAAGAAACTTGTAATTTTTGGAGACACGGTCGTAGCGAAACTCGCTCATTTCTATTTCACGAGAGACTCCGATTATGAAGTGATCAGCTTCACTGTTGATCGGAACTATTTACGGAATGGGAGCTTATGCAATCTTCCTGTAGTTGAGTTCGAGACACTTCAAGATCAATACTCTCCAAGTGAGGTTTCGCTATTTGTCGCCATGGGCCCTTCTGCAATGAACAGTTCAAGAGCCCAAAAACTAGCTGAAGCTTCCATTAGGGATACCGGCGAAGATGTGCTTTCGGACCGGGAAAAAGCGCTTTGCCAATACGCCCGTAAACTAACCAAGACACCTTGGGCAATGGTTATTGAAGATACAGAGAATTTACACAAAGTTGGACTCGACGACGCAGCAATTCTCGACTTAAACCAAATTGTAGCTTACTTTGCATATGCAAACCGAACGGTTCTAGGCTTAGGTGTAACTACCGATGGGG
>JAKSBG010000232.1 GCA_022361255.1 Verrucomicrobiales bacterium | reverse complement strand
ATCATAGGCTCCCATTCACCGGATCCGCCCGTATCGACCTGAGCAAAAGCAGCGGCGAGAACGTTCACATTTGTCGCCGGCCCGCGGAGACGGTCATACAACTCATCCTCAGCGTGCAGCCATTTCTCCGGCAGCCCATCCACGATGGGATGAGCATTCTGAGTGACAACTACGAACTCGTGACGCTGACCATGAGATCCGCCGCGGCCTTCGGTTGTGTCATGCCCCCAGGTTCCGTCATCTCCTTTGCGAAGGTAGGGCCCTGACAATTCGCTGCGCCCTCCCCAGCCACCGACACCAATCATCTCATTGTAAGCCGGCCACTCCGGGAAGGCGTTGTTTGCCGCATGAACCGCAACAAATCCACCGCCTCCGGAAACATATGCTTCAAATGCCTGCCGAACCGGCTCCGGCCAAATCTCTCCGTTGTAATTGGAAACGACGACGTCATAAGAGGCAAAATCGGGACGCCAATCATCCCATTTCGGTCCGATTTCCTCCTTGTGCTTTTTCACGGCCGCTTCCCAGACTTTCATGTCTGAAGCAAATTTCTCATTCGCTGCCGGAGTCGATTGTTTCGGCTTCCGGGGGGCTCTCGGTGCTGCCGGTGGAGACGTGGATACCGAAACTTCAAATCGCCCGGAATTTTCGAGAATTGCCTGGAGAATCGGCGTGGTGTCGGCCCAGGCGTGATTGTTTTGTCCGTCAAGAATCAGTACACTGACCGGGCCTTCCGGCGGAGTCGGAGTTTCCTCACACGAGGGAAAGATCAGAAAGCAGGCCAAAGCGACGCCCGCAGAAATCCAGATAGAGATGATTTTCATGGCGGCAAGGGTATCCAAGTCTCATTGAATTGGAAACCCCGAATTGCGCCTTTTCCAGCAGCGATCTGCCCTACGGCAAATTTAGAATCCGGATGATTTCAGCTATTCCATCGTCCTTGCGATGAACCCCGTGGGGGCTGTTATCGATGACCCGCTCAGAAACCACTCCTGCGATGTGAGAACTCGTGTAGGGAACGATCCCATCGGAGGATTCCTCGATCCGATCCTTCGGATTTTTTCTGGCAATCACGGAATGAAACTGCACTTCCGGGTTCAGAGGTTTGTTCAGAAACTCCGCCGTAATTCTCGAAGCCGGACTGAGCTGATCAATCGAGTTGGGATCCTCCGCCATTTCAAACCCGAGCGGCGTCAGCGCGTAGCTGCTTTGTTTCACAATATTTTTCGTGAGTTGCCCGATCTGGCGGGGTACCTGAACCAGTTCCCCGACCAGTTTTGCCCCGGGTTTCGCTGCCAGTTTGCTGCCGCGGTGGGGAACCGCACAGAGGATGACTCTTTCGATTCCGGGAACGGCTTCGTAGTAGACCAGTTCTCTCAAAATCTCCCGGTCCTTGTCCGAAACCTCGAGCTGCTCGATCGGCACGGTAAAAAGTTTGTCCCAGTCAGCCTGCCCTCCACGTTGTGTCGCAGCTTTTGACAGCAGTCCTCCCATGCTGTGCCCCACGAGCACGATGTCGTCTGTTGCGGCACCGTTTTTAATCCGGAAATCGCGCATTTCGTGAAGCGATTTCCGCAGTTTCGACGCAAGATAGGGAATGGGTGCTCCCGTCGGATAGCCAAAAGTCCAGAACTCATACCGTTCACGGATTTCCTTCTCCCCGTATGCCTGATTCAAAAACAGCTGCCACGTCATCGGTGTCGAGTTGATACCGTGTACCAACACACAGACCTGCTTTTCCGGATCGAAAGCCGACACTCGATACATACCCATTCGGTCGGCATATTTTTCAAACCTGAGCAAAGCAGCGACATCGACAAACTGACGCTGTCGATCCTGAAAATCGCGAGCAAAGGTCGCGGTGTAATCGACCGAGAGAGGAACGCTTCTCCCGTTTGCTGAATAGTGTGACTGACGGGTAGGGTCCAGAAGTTCCAGCACGGGCCGCGTTGGCTGATCAAAATTCAGAATGCCCGTCACGGGATACCAAAGGCCCGTCGCGGGAATCAACGGGTCAGACTCGGACCAGCGCTGGCGAACCATGAGCGGAGCTCCGACGCCGTTCACCTCGGTATTTTCGTCAAAGCCTTTTTTCACCCGAATGAAATCAGCCGGAACCACCTGATCAATTTCGTCGATGTTTCGGATGGTTCCCGGGTCCACGTCGATCTCGACAATTCCAGTGGTCGTTTGAATTTGGGATAGCGGCCCCTCTTCAGACCAGTTTTTCGCGATCTGAACGACAGATGTTCTTACTGCGTTGTTGTAGGAAGAAAGCTGCTCTGACGATGGAACCTGCCCGGCCTGAATCTGCTGCCAGGTAGCTGTCGCCGTCTCCAGAGGAATGGAATCATCTTTTCGAAGATTCCAGTCTTCGTGGACCTTTATTTGAAGGGCACAACTCTGCAAAAGCAAAGCTGTCGTAGCCATGGCCGCAAACAGGCATGTTGGTGTCCTCCCCTTCATTCTTCGATATCAGTCACAATACAGACGCTTACGGGCGAATAAGCGAGAGAAAAAGTTTTCCAAAAGTTTTTCCTCGAATATCGTTCCATCCCGCGCATATGATCCCCTTTCGCGTACGAAATCGAGTCAACGCGCACCTTTTATTCCATCCATTTTCTCTATGAATTTTGTTTGCCCCACCTGCAACATCACCCTTCAGGCTGAACCCGACCTCGCCGGAAAAACGGTGAAATGCCCGGGCTGTGCCGGCCGCATTCAGATCCCCGAAGACTTCGGTGCTTCTCACCACGAAGAATCAAATGTCGATGCCAGCGAGGAAATGGCAGACAACTACTACGACAGCCTTCCGGAGCTTGACCTCAGCTCCACACCGGTTGGGCCCCACCCTTCTCATGTGAGCCTCTGGATCGCCGGTGGCATTGGCGTAATGGGAACGCTGATCTGGTATGTCATTATGCACCTGCTACCCGCAGAGAACTATTTCCGCGAGATGTTCACAGAACGGGGAAAAGTCCAATACGCTACAACTCTGCTCATGTTCTGGTGTCTCGGTATTCTCGTGTTGAAGGCGATCAACATTCGCAAACAGCGCCGCGCGATGCTGATCCAGGCTTTGCCTGAAGATATTTCCGGGGAAATCACTCCCTCCAATCTCAAGGAGTTTCACGACAACCTTATCAACTTTCCGAAACCTCTCCGCAATACCTATATCGTAAACCGGATCCGCAAGGCGCTCGAATTTTTCTACGTTCGCCAGAACAATCCGGAAGTGTCCCAGATGATCACGGCCCAGTCGGAGGTTGATGCCGCGAAAGTCGCCGGCAGCTACTCGATGGTAAAGGTGTTTCTCTGGGCCATTCCCATCATGGGATTCATCGGAACGGTCGTCGGTATCGGTGGAGCGATCGGTGGATTCGACGCCGTCCTCGGCGCCGGCGAAGGGGGAGACATGAGTGCGATCAAAGAACCCCTCACCAAAGTTCTCGGAGACATGGGAGTGGCATTCGACACGACCCTCCTCGCGCTCGTATTCAGTATTCTCCTGAGCTTTCCCGCCAGCGCTCTGCAGAATCAGGAGGACGATCTCGTTACCGACACCGATGAATACTGCATCGACAACCTCCTGAAGCGTCTCAACGACGGAGGCGCCAACTCAAACATTGGTTCGGACGCCTCCCTCCTGAAAGCGATCGGAGATGCCATCGCAACGAATCAGAAAGATATTATGGGCCGTTTTGAAAGCGCCCAGAAAGACATGTCGAAGAACCTGTCCTCTCAGGTGGAGCACCACGGAAAAGTGGCCGAAGCGATTGACCGTCAGCTGGAGGCAATTGACCAGCGGGCCAAGGACTACGAAACAAAGCTCGACAAGGAATTCTTTGACTCCCTCGACAAGATGCGAGTTCAATCTGTCGGAGCGATCGAGAACCAGGTCGGCACTCTCGCTGAGGGTATCAAGAATCTCAACGACGTGCTGAAAGATCTGAATGGAAAACAAATCACGGTGAAGAAAAAAGGCCTGTTCGGCTGATCCACTCCACCTGACATTGTCACATTCACAGTTCGAATCGACAATTCTCTACTGAACCCCTCCCTTTCCTGAATGGCCAGACGAAACAACGACGACGGAGCATCGGTGAACCTCTTTCCGTTCCTGAGTATCCTCGTCTGCATTATCGGCTGCCTGACGCTCATCATCGTGGTCGTCAATCTCATTGCGATGGGTAAAGGTGAAGGCCGCACCCCGGAAGAGGTGGAGCGGGCGAGAGAGTATCTGCTTATCAAGGCGGAGAAAGAGGAGCTTCAGGAAAAGCAGGACAAGCTGAAAATCGATATCGAAAACCTGATTCAGAAAAGCGAGAAGACCATCGCAGCCCGGGACAAGCTCGCGCTGCTGAAGGAAATGCTGAACAATCAGGAGGAAATCGAAGCGAGCCGCGAGGAGCTGATTGCGAAATTCAACATTCTCAATCAGACAAACAAGAAGCTGATCAAGGATCACGAAAACCTCCTCGCCGCGATCAAAGAAAAGGAAGAGGAAATCGCAAAACGGAAGCTTCCCCCGGAACCGGCCAAGTTAAAAGTTCGCCCCACCGGCAGCAGCTCAAACGTACAACCTCATTTCGTCGAAATCAGCGAAGCCGGTATTTACATCCACGAAAGTATCAGTGAGGAACCGGAGGCCATTCCGATCGCTTCGATCAACCAGAGCGAGAAATTCATCAAGTTGCTCGACCTCGTTTCGGGTAATTCAGGTCACAGCCTGATTTTTCTCGTAAGAGGCAACGAAGGTGCCGCCGCGGCCTACAACAAAGTCTACGATGTGGTGGCAACCTACAACCAGGGCAGACAAAACAGGGCCATCCCGGGCAAGCTCCCCCTGCCGGGCGAAGGCAAAGTCGACCTCAGCGTTTTCTCGAAATTCCTGGCTCCCTGAGAAAACTACCATTT
>JAKSBG010000373.1 GCA_022361255.1 Verrucomicrobiales bacterium | reverse complement strand
TCGCAGCAGCGGAAATCTCAGAAAGTCGCTTCGCGAGATGGGCATCGCAGAGAGTACGCTGATCTGGGACTGCAGTGACAATGGAGGACTTGCAAAATTCGGTCCCGAGACCATGGGCGGATTGCGTGGCTCAAAGAACACAATGTATGAAGGTGGCCTGCGGGTCCCCGGCATCATTGAATGGCCTGCCAAGATTCCGCAGGGGCGGGTCAGCGATTTCCCCGCCGGAACCGTCGACATGTTTCCTACCATCGCAGAGATTGTCGGACTTCCGGCCGCGGCCATGCTCAAACCACAGGACGGAATGAGCCTCGTCCCGGTGCTGGAAAACAACGAACCGGAATCTCGCGACGCCCCCCTGCCCTTCCGTCACGACGGACGCGGAGTCCTTATTGGCGAGCGATACAAAATCCTCAATCTGAAAGGCGGGTGGGAACTCTATGACCTGATCGATGACCCCAACGAAACGAAAAATCTGATCGGGAAAAAACCAAAACTCGCATCCCGATGGAAAACAGCCTACAACGATTGGAATACCACCGTTGAAGCATCTGTCGCCGGGAAAGATTATCCGGAAGGTGCCGTTGATCCGAATCAACCGGAACGCCGGTTCTGGACTGATGAGAAAGCTTACGAGCCCTATCTGGAGCAATTCTGGAAGCGACCGGAATACAGCAAGTGGCAGGCAAGAGTCCGCAAGAGAAAGAAACGGTAAGAGAAGAAGAGTTTCCCGCTCCATGCTTTCACATCGTGATACATTCTCAGCATTCCGTCCCCCCTACCAAACACAGAAAGTATGAGATGCGCCACCCAGCTTACCCGCACTGCAATTTCGCGAACGAGTTTACTCCACTCGATAATGTCTGTCCTTCTGTTGACGTCATGTATCGAAAGCAAAAAGGAGCAGCAGGATGAGAAAGTAAATTTCATTACAGAAAACGAGATCGCGGAATATCTTGTAGACTTTGCCCGTTCCATGGACACGATCCGGGACGGAAAGATTAAAGCTCTTTCGATGGCGAAACAGATTGCGCCTGATTCCGAAGCTGTTTTTAAAGCCGTTTTTGAACTGCAACGAACGAACGGGCTTAAGGAAAATCGGACGATATCGAAGAAACAACTCGTCACTTCCGGCCTCAAAATCGTTTCCCGATTAAGCGAATCCGGTCACAAAATTGTCGATGGACCTTTGGTAAAAGCCCGCGTCATAAGTCTACTCAGTGAACTGGATTCCAATAACGCTGAAGTCGCATTCGAGAGCCATCTTCTCGAAAAGAAAGGGATGGATCCGGCATGGAATAAACTACCCGACCTCGAATCATTGGTTGCCAGCGAAAATCCGGTGGAGACCCCAAGATCGGGCTTCAGCCGGGATCACTCGAGCGTGAAGGGCCTGCATTTCAGGCCCTACGGGAATGAGCAACGTATTGGTGATGCATCCCTGATAACCGCTTCCCTACTGCCTTCGACCGAAGGTGAACAGCTGGACATTATCTTCAAGCAAAAGGTGAGCCGCACAATGGAGGCGGCGCTCCTCGATGTGAAAAAGTTCATTCTGAATCGCCACCGGGACCTCACCCTGAGCGGGCGTGTCGAAATCACCTTCGAAAATCATATCTCTCAGACAAACGGTCGTTCTGCTTCACTCGCTTGTGCACTTCTGCTGGATTCGTTGATCACCGGCGAGCAAATTTCTGACGGCATACTTTTGACCGGCAATCTGAATTCGGAAGGCCTTGTTCAACCAGTCGAAGGGGTTTTCGCAATGATTCGTACGGCGGTGAAAGATGGGAGAAAAGTAATCGCAGTTCCGGATAAAAACGCCAAAGCACTGCTCGATTTGGTAATCGCGGAAGGCCCCTCCTCCATCAGTGGCATTCAGGTTTTCTCTATCAGCAATTTTCAAGAGGCCCTCGAAATTACCCGCTCAGAACAGGAACGAAACAGTAACTTAGCTGAAGCAGTCGATCAGTTCTCTGAAATTCAGACTGTTTTGAACAAACCCAATGGATTGAATTTCCTGACAAACCAGCATGTGATTCGACGGCTCGAGAAGGTAGTCGAGCTTGCACCTAATCACGCCACAGCGGAAGCCCTCCTTGTTGCCGCGAATGGCCAGGCTCCGAAGATGCTTTCCCTGGGCGGTTCTCTCGCTGCGATCGAATTTGCAACGAATGGGATCATGGAGGAAGTACAGGATGGAAGATTTGATCCGAGATCGGCCTCCACAGAGGACAGCACCTACGCCGACGCCATCTTGAACATTCGTCGCATTCGACCGAAACTGGATGCCCGGACTCTCGATTGCGCAGACAGCGTGGTAGAGTTATCAGATGCGATGAGAATCTACATCAATTCACGTCCAAGATCCTATTCCAAACTACATGACCTCACGGAGAGAATTAAGGGTGCTGCTGCCAGCGTGAAAAGTGAGCATGATCAAATCCGGACGGAGGTGAATGCTCAACTAAGCAGATAACAGATTTTCGGCCTCTTGCAGTCCTCAGAAGGCATGGCCAAATTGCGTCCGTACCTTATCTTGACGATCCCCTGCTGTGTTAGCTACAATCCCTTGGTGTTACGTCAGGAAACAGCACGAATGAAACCACCCATGCATCGAAACAATCCGCTAATTCCGAATCAGTTAAAAACATTCAGAAGAGCATTCTCTTTTGCACTTGTGTCATGCTTCTGCTTTTCCGGAATATCACAGCAGAACGAGGATTTGATTTCTTCCCGGCCACTCGCTGAGACCGTTCGTACGGAAAATCTCGAAACTCTCTTTGAAAGCATTTCACCGGACAAATCCGGCATTCAGCATGTCTCGCCGATCATGGCGGATCACCCGCTTGCCCGGGCGTATCACTCCTCTTCGGCGTGTGCCGCAGTCGCAATCGGCGACCTTGATCTCGATGGTCGACCGGACGTCTTTGCCGGAAACGGCCCTCTCGCAAACGGGCTCTATCTTCAGAAAGAGAAATTGAAATTCGTCGATGTCACCTCCGAAGCCGGGGTCGGCGGCGGCTCGGGTGCATGGGCCGTCGGAATTTCGCTCGCCGACATCGACAATGATGGCGATCTTGATATCTATGTCTGTAATTACGACCATCCCAATCAGCTGTTCATCAATCAGTTGATTGTCGACGGCAAACGCACCGGGGGACCATTAAAATTCATAGATAAGGCTCCCGAGTTCGGGCTCGACCTCAAAGAAGGTTCAGTCGTTCCCGCGTTCGCAGACTACGACCGCGACGGTGATCTCGATGTTTACATTCTGACCCACCAGATCTATCGGGAAAAGGGACGCCCTGAGAGTCCGATTCAAATCTTCGAAGAAGGGGGAAAATTTTACGTGGGTGACGAATGGCAGCGCTGGTATGAGGTGGATCAGCATCGTCGCGGCGACAACGGCGAATTTCTCTATACCGAAGCGGGACGTCCCGACTACCTGTTCCGGAACGACGGAAACGGAAAATTCACCAACGTCACTGCAGAGGCTGGAATCACCACCGAAAGGCATTGGGGCAACTCCGCTACCTGGTGGGATTATAATTTCGACGGATGGCCCGACCTCTACGTCGGAAACGATTTCAAGAGTCCTGACTATCTCTACCGGAACAACGGCGACGGCACGTTTACCGAAACCATTCAAAACCACGCCCGCCATTCGACCTGGTTCTCGATGGGGGCAGTACAAAGCGATTTCAACAATGACGGCTACATCGACTTTCTGCTCGCCGATATGATGCCGAAGACGCACTACATGCAGATGGCTTCGATGGCTTCGATGGCAGACCGTCAGGACAATCTGGACCATGTCGAAGGTGCCGAGCAGATCATGCACAACACCCTCCACATCAATACGGGAACAAACCAGTTCCTGGAGGGGGCCTGGATGGCCGGAATTGCGCAGACGGAGTGGACATGGGCGATTCGAAGTGCGGACTTCGACAACGACATGCTGCCGGATGTCTTCTTCTGCAACGGGATCCCGCGCCAGTTCAACCACTCGGATCTCCCGGAGATCACACACGCGAGCCTCGTCGGAATGACACACTGGGATCACTACCGGGGTACGCCAACCCGCCGTGAACAGAACCTCGCTTACCGGAATCTCGGCAATTTTCAATTCGAAGATGTCTCCAAAAAATGGGGGCTCGACCATCTCGGGATGTCCTATGGTGCATCATTAGGCGATCTCGATGGGGACGGGCGGATCGATTTGTTGACCTCCAACCTGGATGACCCGCTCAGTGTCTACCACAATCAGAGCACATCCGGAAACCGGGTCGTAATTGACCTCGTCGGCACACGCAGTAATTCCCGGGGCATCGGCACTCTTGCCACACTGAAAACCCCGGACGGCGTCGAACAGAGCCGCCAGTTGTTTCCTTACGGCGGTTTTCTCGACGCCGACGAGCCCATCTTTCACTTTGGCTTGGCAGAGAATGACAAGATTGTGTCGCTCCGACTGGATTGGCCCAGTGGAGAAACGCAGGAGTTCAAGAACCTGGATGTAAACCGGCGCTACACCATTACAGAACCCGACACCGGTGCCGGGAAAAAACCCGCGGTGAAATCGCGTGACCTGAAAGATCCCTGGTTTGAGGAGACCAAGGTATTGAACGGATTTTCCCACGAAGAACTGGAATTTGACGACTACGATCGTCAGCCTCTCCTCCCCTTCAAGCTCTCTCAGCTCGGTCCTGGTCAATCATGGGCTGACATCGACGGAGATGGAGATCCGGACTTTTATCTCGCAGGCGCCGCCGGGCAGCCTGGTCAACTTTTCCGGAATGAGAGCAGTCCCGGATCCCATGAAGTCCTTCTCGCACCGGATCCTCAAAAACCACTTCAGGAAGACCTCCGCTATGAGGATATGGGAACGCTTTTCTTCGATGCTGATTCCGATGGAGATCTGGATCTCTACGTTGTCAGTGGCGGCGTGGAAGGCCCCCCGGGCGGTGACACATTTACCGACCGGCTTTACTGGAATGATGGAAAGGGAAACTTCTCAAAAGCGGCGGAGAGTGTTTTACCCGGGCTGAAAAACAGCGGAGGTATTGTCGCGGCGGCTGACTTCGACCGCGACGGTGATCTCGACCTTTTCGTCGGATCCCGTTCCATTCCCGGCGATTTTCCGATGACACCGGAAAGCAGTTTGCTTCGGAATGATGGAGGCAAATTCACTGAAGTAACGGACGAAATAGCGCCTGCTCTTGTGGAAGCAGGAATGGTAACGAGCGGGATCTGGACCGATGTTGACAACGATGGCTGGCTTGACTTGATCGTCACTACGGAATGGGGTCCGGTGAAACTTTTTCGAAACGAGCAGGGCAAATTTGCCGACGCCACGGAGAAATCCGGACTGGTAAAAAAAGGCCAGGCCTCTCTTGGCTGGTGGACGGGAATTGACGGCGGGGACATCGATAACGACGGGGACATCGACTACGTCGTGACCAACCTCGGCCGCAACTCGACCTACAACGCCAGCCTGGAATCTCCGGAACTGATATTTTACGGTGACTTCGACAACTCCGGAAAAAATCACATCGTGGAAGCTCGCTTTCTCGTCGAGAACGGGGAAAAAATCTGCTACCCGAGGCGCGGCTTCATGGCATCCAGCGGAGCGATGCCCTACATTGCGGACAAACTGCAGACCTTCCACAACTATGCCTCTCTTCCCCTATCCGGAATTTATGACATAGACAAACTGCAGGCGTCGAAGCAGTTCGTGGCAAACAATATGGATTGTTCGGTCCTTGTTAACGACGGCAGTGGAAACTTCACGATGACCGCCCTTCCCCACCTCGCCCAGATATCCCCCGGGTATGGAGTGGTCCTCCGGGACATCGACCTCGACGGCCTGACTGACTGCTACATCGTCCAGAACCATTTCAACATTACCGTGGAACAGGGCCGCCTCGACGGTGGGCTCAGCACACTCCTGAAAGGAACCGGAGATGCAGCAGAGCCCTTTGAGCTCGTGTGGCACCACGAAAGCGGACTCGTCGTTCCCGGTGATGCAAAAAGCCTCGCAGCCGTCGACGTAAACCTGGACGGCTGGGAAGACTTTGTCGTCGGCGTGAACAACGAGGAACCAAAGATTTTCGTCAACAATCTTGCTGATCGCTCTCCGAACCGTCCTCTGAAAGTGCGACTGAACGGGGCAAAGGGCAACCCTCAGGCAGTTGGGGCTCGTATCTCAGTGGAGGCCACGGGCCTTCCTGCGCAAACTTCTGAAGTCACGGCGGGTAGCAGCTATTTGTCTCAATCCAGCTCAGACAAGATTTTCGCAGTATCGAAAAAGAATGCCGACCCGGTAGTTGTCACAGTGACTTGGCCTGATGGCAAAACCTCAACGACAGAAGCCGATCCGAAAGCGAAGTTCCTGGCAATTGATCGAAAATAGATTCGCTTGCCACCTATGTTATACTTTCCTGCGTAAATCATACAAACCGTCCCAGACATGAGAATTTTACGAAGCACTTTTTTCCTCGCGGCACTTTCTCTCTCCGTGCTGTCAGTCAACGGAGAAGACCGTGAAAAACTCGTTGCTGAGCTCGTGGAAGTCCTGAAGAAGCATGATGTGACCCCTCTCGATCCCGTTCCGGACTTCTCCGAAGCGAAAGTCAAACTGGGCCAGGCTCTCTTCTTCGATCCGCTCATCGGGGGCAACCGCGACGTGTCGTGCTCCACTTGCCACCACCCTCTCGCCGCGACAACAGACAACCGTTCCCGCTCCGTCGGCACCCGCGCATACACCAACATGGGGCGCCGTATGCCCGAAGGACTTCGTCTCGTGGAAGTGGAGGGCCGCGACCCTGTCCTGATGGGTTTCAACATGAACGCGGCAGCACACCCCTTTACTCCGCGCAACGCACCGGACTGCTTCAACCGGGGGGACTCTGCCTGGACCACCATGTTCTGGGACAACCGGGTCTACCAAAGAGAAGACGGCCGCTTCGTCGTAAACCGGAGCAGGATGACGAAGACTCCCGGATACTTCCAGGTCGTCTTTCCGGAGATCATCGAAAATGTTCTCGCTGCACAGGCGATGATGCCGGTTCTCTCTAACGACGAGATGCGCGGAACTAAAGGCCAGAAAAACGCGGACGGGGTCCACAACGAAGTCGGCGAAGTGCTCGGGATGAATGAAGAGGAAATCTGGGCGGGCCTGATGAAGCGGGTTCTTGCGTTTGAGGAATATGCGGAAATGTTCGATGCCGCCTACCCGGATGTTCCGCAGGAGGAATTGCATTTCGCTCATGCCGCCAATGCCATTGCAGCATTTGAAATCGACGCCTTCACCTTTCACGATGCCCCGTTCGACAAATTCATCGCCGGTGATCATGACGCCCTCAGTGATCAGGAATTGCGCGGAGCCCACCTGTTTTACAACAAAGCGAACTGCGTGAAGTGCCACTCGGGAAAACTCTTTACCGACCAGCAGGTTCACAACGTAGGCATCGTCCCGATCGGCCCCGGCCCGATGGAATCGGAAGACTTTGATTTTGGCGCAACCCACCGCAGCGATTTCGGGCTGGAAGACCGGTTCTCTTTCCGGACACCTCCGCTCAGGAACGTGGAGATCACCGGTCCCTACATGCACAATGGAGCCTACACGACACTGGAAGCAGCCGTGCGTCACCAGCTGAATCCCGGCAAGGAACTGGAAAATTACGATCCGTCCCAGCTCGAGCCCGAATTTCGCGGGGCGGTGCACAATGACAAGGAAGTCATCAAAATGGTGAAAAAGACGATGCCCGAGGAATTGAAGTTTCCTACCTTTTACACCGATGACGAGGTTTCCGATCTCGTTGCCTTCCTCAAGTCCCTTACGAGTCCCTCTGCCCGGAATCTCGAACACACGATTCCTGAGTCTGTGCCCAGCGGACTGAAAATGGTTCTGCCGTTCCCGGATGAAGCTCCGGCCTACGATTAATTCGGCATTGCCGCCACTTCTTTTATCGTCACGAATTTCGACTGGAGATAACCGTAGAATCCAGTACTGTAACGGTTCCGCAATTGCGAATTCCACGTAGGAGAAATCGATTCGGGACCGTAAACTGAATGACGACATCTGATACTTCGACGGGCACCACGGCCTCCGATTCGTACGGCCTCCTTGCCTATGCCGACGTTTTTTCCGAGCACCCCGTTCTTTGGAGCATTCTCCTCCTTTCGCTCGTTATTCTGAACGCCGTTTTCGTCGCAGCGGAGATTTCACTCCTCCGCGTGCATCTAAGCCAACTCGAGGAAGCAGTCGAGGAAGAGAAAAAGGGCGCAAAACGAGCCCTCGGGCTTGCCCGGAGGGTTGATCCGCACCTTGCTGCGTGTCAGATCGGCATCACTCTATCCAGCATCATTCTGGGAGCACTCGGCGAACCGTTCATCACTTCGAAGATCGCCCCTCTTCTCGAGAATACAGCCCTGTCACCGGGAAACATTCGCTGGATCGGCTTTGCGGTAGCGGTGCTGCTGCTCACCGGCCTCCACACCGTTTTTGGAGAGCAAATCCCCCGCTCTGTCGCATTCCGACGCCCTGTCGGCACGGCGACCGCGACCTCCGGTCCCGTTCGAATTTTCTACCTACTCTTTTCCGGCCCGGTTTGGGTAATCCACAAACTTTCCAACTTCCTCCTCAAAAACATTCTCAGAGTGGAACCGGTCGACAGCCAACTGGCCAACGCAACCGCCGACGACCTCCGCCATATGGTGGAGGAAAGCGGTCGCGCCAAGGAGGTTACCGAGACCGAGAAGGAAATCCTCGAAAACGCGCTTGTTCTGAACGACCTCTCGGTTCGGGACATTATCACGCCGCGTAACGACGTTATCGTCCTCGATGTCCACAAGACGTTTAAAGAGAATCTGGAAATTGCACTGGAATCGAAACACACCCGGTTTCCACTCGTTGACGGACACCTCGACAAAACTCTTGGCCTGATTCATATCAAGGATCTGATTCGCGAGATGCAGCGGGATTCCCCGAACCTTTTCGCAGCAAAGCGGGAACTCATTCACGTTTCCGAAAAACTGCCGCTCGATGATCTCCTCAAACTATTCCTCTCCAATCGCGCCCACATTGCTCTCGTTGTTGACGAGTTCGGAGGTGCCGTCGGTCTGGTGATGTTGGACGACGTTCTCGACCAGGTTGTCGGCGAAATTCATGATGAATTCGATGAAGAAGAGGAACCGGGTTTTCGCCGGATCGATGATTCTTCGTTTGTTGCCGAAGGCTGGCTACCGCTTCATGAGCTGGCCGCGGAGGTCAGCGACTTGCAGTTGGAGGACCCCGATGTGAGCACCATCGGGGGCTATTTAACATCCCTCCTGGGTCGTATTCCGGAAAACGGGGAATCCACACCGGTTGGCAAATATCTCGCCACCATCACTGCTGCTGATGAGCGATCGATTCAGGAAATCGAATTCGTTCGCATTGAAGATACTGACGACATCGATGACGAGGAGTCCGGTAGCGGGAGCGAGGTGAGAGCCTCATCCGGGAAAGAGGAACAGCCCGCATAGATCCCCCGCTCCGCCCGGGAAAGACGAATTACGATTCGATCGTTTTCATCAGCTCAGTGATGATGTTCGCGGGAATCACCACCGTTTCCTGCACATCCGTACGCGCAACGGCAATTCCGATGAACGCTCCCCGCAGCGAAACAACTCCTGCGCCACACTCAGTCGGGGCGATTGGGAGATCGACCGTGATCGCATCTGCAAATCCGGTTCGGCGCAAACTCACCCGGGTTTTCATCCGTTTCTGATGAAAGGAAACGGAGGCAAGCAGACCCGGACTGAGACTTGATTCATCGCAGTGCACCCTCCCCGTAACGGCACCGGCGAGCCAGCTGCTCTCATTCTGAAGGAGGCCCACAATCGAGCCCACATCGGCGTCACATTCACTACACGCTTCGAACCGGTTTTCAGGAAATGGAGGCTTGTATGCCCCATCATCAGCAAGGCAGACCAGCGCGAGATTGTGTGGTTCCGATAGCATCCGCCATTTGGATCGATACTTCGCACCGCCCGCAACCAGCACTTCAACTTCCGAATCGCGCTCTCCCACCGCATCCAAAGGGAAAACGACCCACCCTCTCTCCGAATGGACGAGCAATCCTGCGGACACCGTC
>JAKSBG010000025.1 GCA_022361255.1 Verrucomicrobiales bacterium | reverse complement strand
TTCTGTGCCGCATCGGAGAAGCCGAACCTGGTTTTCTTTCTGACAGACGATCAGACGACCTATTCTCTCGGCTGCTATGGAAACGGGGACGTGAAAACTCCCCACATTGATCAACTTGCCGCAGAGGGAATCGCCTTCGACAACCACTACGACACGACCGCGATCTGCATGGCCAGTCGCGCCAGTATTTTCACAGGACTCTTTGAATACCGAACCGGATGTAATTTCGGGCACGGGCATTTGATTCGCAGGAAATGGGAGAAAAGCTATCCGGTACTTCTTCGCGAAGCAGGATATACAACGGCGATGGCCGGGAAAATCGGAATCGAGGTGACCGATAAACCGGAAGGCAAGGGGGCTCTGCCGGAGGATGACTTTGACCGGTGGGGAGCCGGACCCGGCCAAACCAGTTACGCCACGAAAAAAAACCAATCGATGGTGAATTACGCCGCGGAATACCCTCATTCCACTTTGTCCTACGGAGCCTTCGGCAGAGATTTTGTTCTCGATTCCGCTAAGGGTGAGAAGCCGTTCTGCCTCTCAATCAGTTTCAAAGCCCCCCACAAGCCGGCCACTCCTGATCCACAGTTCGATCACATCTACAAAGGTCAAACCTTCGCAAAACCGGATAATTACGGGCGGGAGAACGGCAGCCATTTTTCGAAGCAAAGTCAGCAGGGACGCCAGTATGTGCGCTTCAAGGAATGGGGGTATGCTGACAACTACGACGAAGTGATGGCGACTTACCATCAGCAAATCTACGCGATTGATGTAGCGGTGGGAATGGTGCGGGAGGCACTGAAAGAGGCGGGAGTGAAAAACAACACCGTCGTCATCTTCACCTCCGACAACGGATTTCTTTGCGGGTCGCATGGTTACGGTTCGAAGGTTCTGCCGTACGAAGAAGCTTCACGCGTGCCCATGATTGTTTACATCCCGGGGCACGAAAACTCGGGAAAAGGGCTGCGCTGCGGAGCTCTCACCGGGAACGTGGACTTTCACCCGACGATGCTCGAACTGGCCGGGCTCGATGTTCCAAAGGGAATTGATGGACGCAGCCTGTTGCCGCTCTACGACGATCCCTCTGCCACCACTCACGAGCAATTGCCGCTCATCAACGTCTGGGGGCCAAAAGAAGTTCACAGCCTCGGGGTCGTCACCAGGGATTACAAATACATCAACTGGCCCTACGACAAAGGAGGGTTTGAGCGAACCGAGGAACTCTTTTTCCTGCGTGAAGATCCCGGAGAACTGGAAAACGTCATTGGCGCGCCCCCGCACTCTTCCGCGCTTAAAGACATGAGGCAACGCTATGATCAGGAAGTAAAATCGTGGAAAGAAAAAGCCGTTCCCTTCCACAACTATGTGCCGTTTGGAAAGTGGTTCGAGAGGGAGTGAGGCTTACTCATACTCCCACTTCATAATCCAGGGATCCTTCATCTCCTTCTGAAACTCCTTGAGCTTCTCCTGCATTTTTACAAGAGCATCCCGATGCGCGGGATCGCTGGCGAGGTTTTTGGATTCGTAGGGATCCTCATCGATTTTGAACAACTCAAACTGCGGGCGGTGGATGTACTCCCCGACCGTTTTTTGACCGTAGGGAGCATCGAGTGACTGCTGGTATTGCGCCTGAAAGCTGCTCGCGACCCAGAGGTCGGACGCGAAGGGGTAGGGGAGCGGATGCGCGATATTCCAGATCAACTTGTATTCGCGGTCGCGAACGACGCGCATCGGATAATACATCTGAATCTCGTGAAAGGTGTGAGAGGCGAAGATCGTTTCCCAGTGTTCCGCATTCGGTTTGCCTAGAATAGGAAGCCAGGATTTTCCGTGATAGCTCTTGATCCCGCCGCGCGGTCCCCGGTTTTCTTTTGCCGCGTAGGGTTTTCCTTTCCAGTATTCCTTCGGATCGACGAAATCCTTCGGGCGATTCGTTTTCGGATCCAGGCCGCCGCCGAAATCGAGCAGAGAGGGGGCGATGTCGACGTGGGAAATCATCCCGTTGTGCTTCACTCCCCGGTTCGGTTCATAGGGATTGCGAACGACAAACGGGACACGGAGTCCGCCTTCGTAAACCGTTGTCTTTCCGCCGGCGAAAGCCATGCCGTGATCGGCGGTGAAAACGATCATCGTTTTGTCATAGAGATCGGCTTCCTTCAGGATCTCGACGAGGCGGGCTACGCCCTGATCGACACGGGAAATGCTCTGGTAATACTGTGCCAGTTCTTCGCGTGTCTCCGGAGTGTCAGTGAGAAAATGCGGAATCACGACTTCAGCGGGATCGTAGAAAACCTCGTCGACGCCCTTGTGGGAGCCGTCGTTCGGCTTGTTGCCGAAAAGATCAGGTTTTAATTCGCGTTCCGACGTTTCATCTTTGCCGCCTCCCCGATGTGGATCAGAGGTGGCGTAGTAGAGAAAGAAGGGCTTGTCGCTTTCGGCAGTGATGAATTCTTTGGAAGCGTTCGCCATCTGGACCGGATTGCGAGCCTCCCCCTTCATGTAGTGTTCGTAGTGATAGACCTCTTCGGGAGCGACGTGATATTTGCCGATGTGCCCTGTCCGGTATCCGGCATTTGCCATGACGCGCGGGAGGCTGTAGCTGACAACGTCGAGGAAACTCGCGAATTTGTGATAGGAGTGCTGGTGTCCGTACTGACCGTTGAGGTGGTTGTGCAATCCTGACATCACCACCGAACGGCTCGCCGAGCAACTGGCGGTTGTGGCGAACGCGTTCAGGAAAACGGTGCCGTCAGCTGCAATCTCATCAATAGCGGGAGTTTTCGCAACCGGGTCGCCATAGCAACCGAGTGTCGGGGACTCGTCATCTGTGATGATGAAGATTACATTTTTCTCCGCCCCGTAAGCAGTCAGGGAGCCGGCAAGAATCAGAAGGGAAAGAAAAAATCTCATGCCGCAACCGTGTCGACGGAAAGCCGAAGGGTCAAGTTTGTGAATGCGTGATGGAGGCTCAAGTCCGCCGCCCGAACTTCCTCTCCAGCTCCGCATACCCAATCTGGATCAATGTGGGACGTCCGTGAGGGCAGCAGTAGGGCATGTCGCAGGCAAGGGTGTCTTCGAGTAGCTTCTGCAACTCTTTGTCGTGCAGCGGGTCATTCGCCTTCACGGCGTGGCGGCAGACTGTGGTGGCGATCATGTCTTCTCCGAGTCGAAGTTCGGACATCTTGTCGCTCGAGGTGCGGATTTCCTCGATGACTTCCTGAAGAAAGCTCTCGGGGTCGTCGCTTTTCAGAAAAGTGGGGAGAGCGTCGATTTTCAATGTGTTTCCCCCGAAGGGTTCCGCAGAAAGGCCGAGTTTGTTCAGCGTATCGATATTCTTTTCGACGAGGTCGAAGTCGCGGGGAGGGAGATCGACCATGATCGGTGTCAGGAGTCGCTGGCTGGGAACGCCCTCTGTCTCCATGCGTCGTTTCATTTCTTCAAAGAGAACACGCTCGTGCGCCGCGTGCTGATCCATGAGAACGAGGCCCTCTTTGCTCTCAAGCAGGACGTAGAGTTTACCGAGCACGCCCATGAGCCGGTAGTCGCTCGCTTTCGGCTTTTCTTTCTCCGGTTCTCCGGCGGGAGCGGATTCAACAGGGTTGGGTGGTTCATTCAACCCTGTTGAGTCATCGACTCTACCCTGTTGGGTTGCGGTCTCTCGAGGTGTTTGAGCTTCCACCCGTTCCCGTTCGCTTGCGGTGAAGAGTTTTTCGGGTTCTTTTTGCGATTCGGCTGCTTTGGAAAGATCGCTCCAGTCGTTGCGGAGAGATCGTTGTTCTGCCTCGGGAATCAGATTCTCCTGAACGACATCCGGTTCGGGTGTGGCGGGCGGTTTGTTGTAACTGCCCCCGGTGAGTCCGACACCGGAAACCGGTCGCGTCATTCTTTCCCGGAGAGTTGCCTGCACGGCGGCGATGATGGCATCCTGCACGCCGAATCCGTCGTGGAAACGGACTTCGCGTTTCGCCGGGTGGACATTCACGTCGACGGCGGTTGGATCCGTTTCGAGAAAGAGAAATGTCACCGGATACTGCCCTTTCATCAGAGCGGTGTGATAGCCTTCACGAAGCGCGCGCGTAATGATCGCCGCTTCGACGGGGCGGCCGTTTAGAAAGCTGAGCTGCTGGCGCCGGTCGCTTCGTCCCATCCCCGGAGGCCCGATGAAGCCGCGCACTTTCACGCCCTTGTGTTCCATGGGCTCGATTTCGAGCAGGCGGCTTGCGAGATCATTTCCTACGAGTCCGCCGATGCGCTCGCGGAGGCTTTCAGTGGCGGGAAGTTGAAAGGCGAGCCGGTCGTTGCGGACGAGAGAGAAACGAATTTTCTCATGCGCGATGGCCTGGGTTTTGATGACCTGCTCGAGATGGGAATACTCCGTGTTTTCGGTTCGGAGAAATTTCCGTCGGGCAGGCAGATTGTAGAAAAGGGAGCGCACCTCGATCTGGGTTCCGGGAGGTTCCCCGCAATCTTTTACGCTGATAACTTTTCCCCCGTTTATAATGATCTCGGTTCCGGTGAGCGAGTCCGGTTCGCGCGTCGCGAGACGGAATTTGGAAACACTGGCGATGCTGGGAATGGCTTCCCCGCGAAAGCCGAGGGTGTGAATCGCAGCAAGGTCTTCTTTCGTTTTGATCTTGGACGTTGCATTTCTTTCCAGACACATGAGAGCGTCGTCGCGATTCATTCCGCAGCCATCATCGGTCACACGGATCAGAGCTATTCCGCCGCGCTGAACACGAATCTCGATATTGGAGGCTCCGGCGTCGATGCTGTTTTCGACGAGTTCTTTCGCGACGGAAGCGGGGCGTTCGACGACTTCACCGGCGGCAACCTGGCTGGCGAGGGCTTCGGGGAGGAGACGGATTTTTCCCATGATATCGAGGGGGCTTACGGGGACAAAGTGGGGTATGTCAACTGAGAGCGGAGCAGCCTGCTCTGCAACTTGAAATGATTTGGGATTGCGCGTTTCCGGCGGTATAGTCAGGGCATGATCACGGTTACCGATTCAGCTGCCAGCCATCTTCGTTCGCTTTTGGAGGAAAAAGACTTTTCCCCGGAGGAGAAAGGTCTCCGTCTTTTTGTAGAAAAGGGCGGATGCGCGGGGATGTCGTATGCCATGAAAATCGATGCGATCGCCGAAGAGGATGAGGTGATTGAAAAAAACGGGGTGCGCGTGTTGGTCGACCCGGAAAGCGGTGAATATCTTAAAGGGATTCAGCTCGATTATGTCGATGCTCTGAATGACTCGGGTTTCAAAATCGAAAACCCGAACGCGGCGCGGAGCTGCGGTTGCGGAACTTCATTCGAGCCGACCAGAGAGGGGAAAGAGCCGGAGTATGATCCGGAAACGATGGACGGTGAAGTCTGTGGCGGTTCGAACTGAGTTTTCGAAAAATGGAAGCGGTATCCGGAGAGAGTTCATTTTCCCGCAATTCGCGGGAGCAGGATGAGGGGCGCTATCAGAGCGGAAGCCTCATTCTCTGGATCGCCGCAATTGCCGTTCTGATCGGGTTGAACTTCGCATCCTGGTCGTTCTGCATGTGGGTGTTCGGTCAGCCGGAGCATCCGATGAACTACAAGCTTCTCACCAAGCTCGAGAAGCTCGAGCCAATTCGCGGATTCATGCCGGTAACGGCTCCGCGCGGGAAGTTCAAATCAGCGAAAGATCTCTATGCCTCGGTCGTTCCGTTCCGCCCCAACGAACTGCGTGCCTACAACGGAATATTGAAGCGCAATTACCTGAAGAACTATCTCGAAGTGGACGAGATTGTTTTTTTGTCGGGCGAGTTCGTCGTTGATTCGGTTCAGCAAATGGGAGAGGACGATGTTTTCACGAGCGGACTCGTCGTGCGGGGACGTTCTACCACCTTTCCGGATGTCATTCTCGATTTTGCCCTGCCTTCCGAAAATCCGCCGGCAACGTTTGCAATCAAAAAAGGAGACGTGATACAAGTGCCGGAGTCATCGACCTGCGCCGCCCTGCTTCACGTGGAGCGGATAGATGATGCGATGATGGTTTTCACGGTCGTTCCGCTGGTAACCAGAACTCCTGCGACAACGAGCAGTCCGATACTGATGTCCCGCAAATTTGAGCTCGCGGAGAATGCGGAAATCGAGTTGAAGACACCTCCGAAAATCCAGATTGAACCGGAGAGGTGGCCCATTAGTGAAGAAGTCGCTCCGGTCGAAGACGAGATTGAAGAGAAGCCGGTGGGGCTTGGGGAAAAGAGCGGGGAAGCAGAGGACGCAGAGTAATGCGCTCTCAGCAGTCGTAACCGAGGTCGGCCGGTGGGTTGTAGTTGGGAAAGCTCTTGCTCAGTTCCTGCTGAAGTTCCTGAGCTCTCTCCCGGTTCCCGAGTGACTGATACGCTTTGATCACCTTGGTAAGTGCTTTCGGCGTCACCTCCGGATCCGTGAAAATCTGACTGACGACAAGATACTCCCGGGCCGCTTCCTCAAGTCGACCGTTTGCAGCAGCAATGTCACCGAGAAGGATTCGGGCTTCCGCATTGGTTCGCCCCTCTTTCTGCGAGCGAAGGCTTTCCTGGGCGCTGTTGCGGGCCGCTTCGTAGTCCTGCATGCAAAGTTGTGAGATCCCCCTCTGAAGGTAGGCGGTGGCCCGCTCGCTGGGGCGCTCGGTTGCGAGGAGGTAGTTGTCCCAGGCGACGATGGAGAGAACGTGTTTTTTCAAAACCCTGCGGGACTCGGCGAGTTGTTTCCAGATCGCACCGGATGTCTTTCCGGGGTCCTCGGGCGTGCTGACAAGACTCAGGAAATACTCGGCCCGTTCGTGGTCGCTGTTGGCGGCCAGTTTTTTGCCCAGGTATTCAATGACCGGCGGGGGGATGGTGCCCCGCTTTTTCTTCGCTCCGCTGTCTTCCGGAGGTGCGTTTTCGATGTAGCGCTTTGCTTCGGTCGCGAGCTTGTCGATATTTTCCAGCTGGTAGTGACAGATGACGAGACGGAGAGTCGCTTTGTCATCATATTCGGGGTCCATTTTCCGCGCTTCCTCCAACTCGGGAATGGCCTGCTGATGTTGCTCGAGATCAAAATAACCGACCCCGATCCAGTAGTGAGCTTCGCCGGCGCCGTTCGTATTGGGAAAGCGCTTGAGGAGTTCGTTGTAGGCATTGATCATCTCCGAGGTTTTCTTCTGATGCGCAAAAATCAGGGCGACCTGCTGGAGGGCGAATTCCACTTCGGGTGCTTCGGGATGTTTCTTCGCGAGTTCCTGAAAGTCAGCGAGTGCGTAGTCGTGATCCTCATCGGCCTGATAGGCTACGGCGCGTTTCGCGAGTGCAGATGATGCGAGCGAACTCTCGGGATGAGCTTTAAGAAATTTCGTGAGGCTGAGGATACCGTCGCGCCGGTTTCCGGATTCGATCTGGGCCCAGCCGGTTTTGTAGAGGCTGACTTCACGATATTTTTCGTCGATGTTGTCGAGGCGGACCCTGGTGTAGGCGCGGGCGGCGTCGCCGAAATGTTTCTTTGCAAACTCCGACCCGGGGCCGCTCGCGGAAGTTTCGGCTTCGTTGAAATGCCACTCGGCGGCCATGAGCCAGGACATGTCGATGTATTTGCTGTCCGGCTCGATGCGGCGCTGTTTTTCCGCAAAGCGTCCGGCGAGCTCGGGAAGAGTCCGATCTCCTTTTTGATGCAGAATTTGGAGCCGGCGGTATCCAGCCTCGATTCCCTCGTTGCGGTCCGGGAACTTTGCTTCGACGAGCGCGTAGAGGCGAAGTGCCGATTCGAGGTCCCCTTTGATTCGATAGGAGTGGCCGACAACGAGCAGCATTTTGGCGCGGGAATCGTCAGGGGTGGTGTATACACCGGTTTGATAGAGCCCGATAACACGCTCGTAGTCTTCGGCGGCAAAAGCGTTAAAGATCGCACCGATGTGAGCGAGGTTTTTCCATGGGCTCGTGTCAGAGAATTTCAGAGCCTGATTCAGAAACTGCTCGCTGACTTCGGTTTGTCCGGCCTCCGCTGCGAGCAGCCCGGCACGGACAATGGCCTCTTCTTTGATGTCCTTTGTGGAAGCGGATTCGGCGAGTGATTTGAATGTCTCGAGAGCTTTTTCCGGAACGCCGAGTTCAAATTGCAATCGCGCGGTTTCGAGCATGGCGCGTTCGTAGAAGGGGTTGTCCTCCTTCGGTTTGTCTTCCATCAGCTGGCTGAAGGCAGCGAGGGCTTCTTTCGGCTTTTTCGTCAGTTGCAGACAGCGGGCGTGGTAGTAGCCGGCCTGCAGTTTCGCCTCCGGGTTGCTGAGCTGTTTTTTGGCAATGTCAAAATAGGTCAGCGCATTCCGGTAGTCCTGGGCGTTCAATCGAAGAACGGCGACCCGATAGGCGGCCGATCCGACAAACGGTCCGGTTCGGAAATTTTCGATGAGGTAGTTGAAGCTCGTGATCGCGTCTTCGTCCTGCTTCACCTTGAGGTAGCACTCACCGAGTCGGAACCACGCAATCTGCAGGTTCGGGCTTTTCGGGTTTTCCTGAATGAAGGTTCGGTACTGTCCCGCGGCGACTCCGTATTTCTCCTGACTGAAAAGCAGGTTCGCGTATTCGAGAAGGTCCTCGAGATTTGCTGCGGCAGCCTGGGCGGAGGTTTCGCGTGGAGCGAATACCGGCAGCGCAGCGACTGCCATCGTTGCACAAAGAGTGATGCGGAGAATCAGGGGCCGGTGCAACAGGGTCATTTCAGGGATTCAACAGGGTTGGGTCGGTGACCGGACAGGGTTAGGTCTGGGGTTTCGTCGTGGCAAAGGCCACGTTCCAGATGCCGGCTTTTTTGATTTCATCCAGCACATTGATGATGGCCTGAAAGTTGGCCTCGGATGAGCCACGCAGGATGACGGCCTGGTCGGGATAGGCCTCAGAAATCGCCTGCAGTTTTGCGAGAAGTTCCGGCTCGCTCACTTCCTGGCCGTTCAGGACGATGGTGCCGTCAGCCCGCACGTTTACAATGATCTCCCCGACGTTTCTCGGTTCGTCGGTTGTTTCTTCTGCCGCGGGGACGGAGATATCCATATCCCGTTCGAAACGGGCGAACTGCCAGGTGACGATGAAAAAGATGAGAAGCAGGAAGACAACATCGACCATCGGGGCAAGCTCGAGCTCGGCTCCCTGCTGACTGTTGGTATCCCGGAATTTCATTCTGGCGCGGCTGGTTTCTGGTTATTCCCCGTCATTGCCTTCGCGGCGGGCGCTGGCGCGGTAGTTGGCACGTTTGTACTGCGCGGCGAGCAACGCCATGATGTGAGTCATCGCGGCTTCCAGCTCGGCGATCAGTTTTTGCACCTTGCCGCGGAAAATGGAGTAGAAAATAAGGGACGGAATGGAAACAACCAGCCCGCCCGCTGTGGTGACAAGGGCTTTGGCAACCCCGGGGGCCAGTTCCATGTGCTGCACCCCGGATGACTCTCCCATGGACTGGAATGCCTCAATCATTCCGATAACCGTTCCGAACAGTCCGACCATAGGGGCGACGCGGCTGATGTCGTTCAGATAGCTGATGCGGTTGTTGAGAATCGAGGCCTGTCTCGTGCCCTCGGCTTCGGTAACCTCGCGCACTTCATCGAAGCTTGCGGTCGGGTTTTTCGTCGCGAAATCGAGCGTTTTGTAAACAATGCGGGCGATGCATTCGTTTTCGCGGTTGCAGACTGCGATGAGGCCGAGGTAGTCCTGCTTCCGGATGAGAGCATCGGCAGCATTCATGAATTTATCGCTGACGACCGCTCCCTGGCGAATCGTGAAGGTGTAGAAGATGATGAGGAGAACGGCGATAAAAGAGAGCGCAGCGAGCGGAACCATCAGCCAGGGGCCTCCTTCGAGAAGGTAGTCGAGAAGAGATTCGGCGGATTCAATCGCAGTTGGTGCAGATTCGGTGGCAGCCGGTTGTGCAGGGGATTCCTGAGCCGGGGCGATACCAGAGAGGCACAGTAGGAAAACTGCCAGAAGTGGGGCGAAGTGGAATTTCATCCGGATCAGAAAACAGTGGGGAAATCTCGGGATATGTCAGGGGCAGTCACGAAGTGCGCATTGCCCTGATTAACAGGGAACGTAGAGCTTACTCGCTCTGAAAAGCCTTGCAAACGTTGGCTCACTCATTTCCTCCGATTTCCTGTTCTTTTGCCCTTTTGAACTATTCGCCCCTCTTGAATATTGAAATTATTATAATTAGAGTATTTCTCTTGAAATTAGCTTTTCCTGACGGTAAATTTAAAAAAATCATAATCCCCATACAAAAATCGAAGCGTTGAAGCTGGTTTCGGGGATGTAATCATAATGAATCAATTTGGCGCAGGACCCTCACAGCCGTCTTCCACGGAATCCATGTTCCCGGGTTTCCCGTCTCTCGACATCGGCCGGCTGATTCGAGTGATTCGCAGAAGGCTCTGGCTGGCGGCAGTCGTGGCGGGGCTTTTTGTTGCTTTGGCGATCGCTTACGTGCTCACGGCAACGAAAATTTACCAATCGAGCGCAGTGATTTACGTGGAACCTAAAAACGAAGGAGCTGCGTTTAACGGGCTGAAAGGAGCTAAACAGGCCAGCTGGCAGACGCTCGATGCTCTCAAGTCCATGGCAGAGGGGATTCGGAACGGTTCGGTGATTCTCCGGGTGGTTGATCAGCTCGATCTGCGAAACGACCCTGAATTTCTGAAACCGAAAAAAGGCGGCTACACGGATGCTGAGATCGTTGTCTACGTGAGTGATAATGTGAAAGCGGAGCTCAGGCGCGGAACCCGCCTCATCGATATCAGCGTGAAGGACAAATCCCCCGTCCGCGCGCAGAAGATGACTGCGGCGTTCATCGAGGAATTTCAGGAAATGATTCGCGAGCAAAACCTCGCATCGGCTGATAAATCGCAGGAAGAGCTGCAGCAGAAAGCAGAGAAACAGCTCGAGCGCGTTATCGAAGCGGAAGACGGACTGCAGGAATTCCGGATGAAGCACACCGATATCGCTCTCGATGAAGATAAAGATTTCGTCGGGAAGAAGCTGGCAGATCTCGACAAGCAGCTCAGTTCGGCGGCGAACGAGACGCTGTTGAAAAAAGGGGAGTATGATCAATACAAGAGGATTGCGGATGGCGATGCCGAGGAGATTCTCGCGATCGGGCAGTTCGGAATGCAGGACCACATTCAGAAGCTGCTTCTGCAGAGAAATCAGAAGCGGGCGGAATTTTCCCGGGTGAAGGAACAGTATCGCCCGGGTCACCAGACCTACGAAGCGACCAAGCTGGATCTCGAGGGTCTCGAATTGCAGGTGACGCTTGCAGCGAAGGAGGTGGGCAATTCGATTGAAAAGGCCTACCTCCGCGCAAAGGAACATGAGGAAGATCTTCGCAATTCCGTGACTGACCAGAAAAAGCGGCTCCTGGCCGTGGACGGGGTGCGCAAGGAGTTCCGGACGTTAAAAGGGAAAGTCGATGCCGCCTATGCGACCTACCAGAATCTGCTCGACCGGATTAATGATACGGATGTGACGAAGGGCGTTGATGAAACGGTGATCCGTGTCTTTAGCGAACCGCTCGTTCCTTCCAACCCGGTTTCCCCGAAGAAAAAACTCACCGTCGCCATTGCCGGGGTTTTCGGATCAATGGTCGGAATGGGGCTGGTGATATTGCTGGGTCTTCTCGACCGGACGCTGAACACGCGACAGCAGGTAGAGTCCACTTTGGGCCTGTCGGTTCTTGCTGAAATTCCGAAGGCATTTGATCGGGAATGGGACCTCAAGGACTCGGTTTTTGTCACTCGCGATCCTGCATCCATGGTCAGCGAGGGATTCCGCTCTCTGCGGACTTCGCTTTCGGCTCACATGCCTCGCAGCGTGATGGTAACGAGCGCTTCCCCCGGGGAGGGAAAAAGCTTCTGCTCCGCCAACCTCGCCGTTCTTCAGGCGAATATGGGGTATCGGACGCTTCTCGTGGATGCCGATTTCTGTAAGCCGCGCATGGCTGAAATTTTCGTCGATCCGCTTCGCGGTCAGGCGGATCAAGGTGCCCTTGTGACGCAGAATCTCTGTCAGGAGACCATTTTCAAAGATCTTTTTCTCATGTCCTGCGGTCGCTACACCTCCAATACGGGTGAGCCGATGAACGGGGAGATCTTCGCGAAGATGCTGCAGGACGCGTATCAGGCTTTCGACTGCGTCATCATCGATACCTCTCCGCTCAATGTTGTCAGTGATGGTTTGAATTACTCACGCCATGCCGATGCCGTGGTGCTGGTGGTGAAATCGGGTCAGACGAAAGCAGACTCTGCCCGCCGGTCGATTCGGGAGCTGCAACGAATGCGCGCGAATCTGGTCGGCTGTGTTCTCAATGGCTGCGAAGAGGTGAATCAGGATCAGCTCGATTACGTAAAAGGAACAACGCGCGCACTGCCAGTCAACAACCAGGGGATGCCGGTCCCTGCTGCCCGCTCGTGATTCATCACCCGGAAAGCAACAGCCATTTGCACGATTTAAACCCGAAATTTTCACAAAAGTAAGACCGAGAGTATATGTCCGGCCCTCACCACAGCCCAGAAAGAGCACACGAATTGCCCCTACGGCAGACTGCTTCGACTTCGAAATCCACCTACCACCGGTTAGTTGCCGGAACTTTTGCGGCGGACTTCTTTCTGGTCACTTTTTCGCTGATGTTTGCTCAATGGCTTCGCTTTGAGACGCCGATCTCCCAATTCGGCGTTCAAGCGGAAGAGTCAATGGTAATGGCTGATTACTTCGGCCATTTTGCAGTCGGCGTTGCGATCATGATGGCTGCCTTGATTAATTTCCGGGTATATTCGCGGGAAAGCCTTCTCTCATTCACCACTACGATGCGCAATCTGGTGAAGGCCTCTTTAGTCTGGATTGCCGGCTTTCTGGCATTGACCCTGGTATTGAAATTCGACCCTCCCATTTCGCGGGTTTTCTGCGGGATCGGATTGCTTCTTCTCCTTACCCTGCTCTCCATCTGGAGGAGCATTCTCTGGAGTGTGATCAGCCGGAAAGCGAATGCGAGCAGTCTTCGGCAACGGGCATTGGTGGTAGGCTGGAGCAAAGACTTTTCCCGCGCGGTGGAGACTTTTTCCCAGGCGGGGGACCGGCCTTTTGACATTGTGGGAGTCATCACGCCTCCCGAAGGTGAGTTTGAAACACCGGTTCCGAAAAACATGCCGGTGATGGGCAGTTACGACAGTCTTGAGGCACTTCTTCAGTTGGGTGTCTGTCAGGTCGTCCTCGTTGCGGATGACGGACTGAAATCGACAAACCTCATGTCCATCGCAGCGCTTTGTGAGAAGGAGATGGTCGAGTTCAAACTCGTTCCGACCTGCTTTCAGGTTCTCCTCAGTGGGTTGCATCTCGAACCGGTGGGAGGAATCCCCATCCTCGGAATTTCACGGTTGCCGCTGCACTCAACGCTCAATCAGGTTCTGAAGCGGGGAATAGACATCGCGGGGGGACTCGTTGGTTGTTTGCTTGCTGCTCCGGTCATTGCGATTTTCGGAATCATGATTTACCGCGAGAGTCCGGGTCCGATTTTCTATCGACAGCGACGTCTCGGTGCGAACGGCAAGTGCTTTGACATGATCAAGCTTCGCAGCATGAAGCTCGACGCGGAAAGTAGCGGAGTCGGTTGGACGGTGAAGGATGATCCGCGTTGTCTCAAAGTTGGAGCATTCATGCGGAAAACGAACATCGATGAGATTCCTCAATTTTGGAATGTGCTGATGGGAGACATGAGCCTGGTAGGTCCCCGGCCCGAACGACCGGAGCTGATAGAAGAATTCAAAGAGGAAATTCCGCACTACAACGCACGGCATAATATCAAGCCCGGCATTACCGGCTGGGCTCAGGTAAACGGTCTGCGCGGCGACACTGATTTGTCAGAAAGGGTGCGTTATGACCTCCACTACATCGAAAACTGGAATGTCGCTTTCGATTTTCAGATTATGGCCCTGACATTCGTAAAACGGGAAGGAGCCTGTTAGGACATTGAGCTTTCTCGCACGCGCATTTGGAAATGATCACGCGGAACTCGACGCGCCTCCGCAGCCGTCGCTGAAGTTTTTCCGCATCCTTTTCGTCGCGTTTCTGTTTTCCTTTGTCTTCGACTACAAGGCTCCCGACATCGGGTTTGGTGCAGCCAGTACCGGAGGATCCATTTTTCAGTTCGCGTTTCTCGGTCTTGCGGTCGCCTCCGGCGGTTTGATCTCCATACTCGGAGTGAGACATCTGCTGGTGCGCCCCGGAGTCTATCTCGTTCTGCTCTGGTGGGGCTTCACCGGATTCTCGCTCGTCGTTTCTTTTCTCTGGGGGAATGAACCGGGCAGAATTTTGCGTCTCGCCATCCCGCTGCTGCTGGTCGGCTTCGGTTTGAATGCCACCCTGATTGTATCCGCGACGGGTATGAGACCGGGCGAGGCGGTGCGATGGTTTCTTTTCGCCGCCCTCGTCAATGTTGCCTGGAGATTTGTCTTCGGGGCAACGGCAACAGGTATCCCGCTTTCGGAAATCCGGATGGGAATTCTCAGCCCTTCGATGCGTTTTCTGTTCGCCTGGGTCGGCTGTGCCTTTCTTCTTCGCAGAAAATTTACGTGGTGGAGTCTCGTGATCTTCGGGCTGCCCCTTGCAGTTGCCGCGATTTCGGTGACTCGATCGATGATTCTTCCGATCGGTGTTTCGTTCATCATGGCGAGTGGGTGCCTCGTCCTTGCGATGTTGTGGAGGATGTATGACCTCCGCTTCCCCTTCAAGAAAATCGGCCCTCTCGCTGTAATGGGCGTGGCAATGGTCTTTCTGGTTCTCGGTGTCGCAATGGTTCAACCAACGCTGGCAGACCGGTGGTACCAACGGTTTTTCGACAATCGCGGAGAGGGGGGAGCAACTACGGAGGACCTTTCCTCTCTCATGAGAAAGGCCGAGGCGAAGGCGATGTGGGACATTCTGGAAAAAGAACCGCACAGTTTTATCTACGGGAAAGGACTCGGCGCTTCCTACTACTGGGACGAAAGTTACTACCCGGAACTGTTCCTCGTTTATCCCGACAACCGGCACCAGTTTCCGGACGAAATTTACAGTGCCGGACACAGTATCTGGACCTACACGCTTTTCTCGACCGGTTGGATCGGAATCGGTGTTACTTTGTTAGCGTTTTTTATTCCGATGGGATTGAGCCTGCACAGTGCCCGGCTGAATTCCCGAACTGTTATGGGAAAACGGGCCTGGGATACGTTTCTGATCTTTCTCCCCTTCGTCGCGATGTGGGCCACACTGAGCGAGAGCATCACGCGCAATCCCTTTGACGAGCGATTCACCGGCGTCCTTTTTGGATTCATGATGGCGCTTCCCCAGTTTTTCTACAATCGCGCCTTCTATCTCGGCTACCGTGAAGCAGTCGGTCAGGAAACGGCTCAGATCGTGCTCGACGAGGATACTGCCGAAATGGTCGAGGAGGAAAGCAGAGAGCCTTTCGCCGAGGTGACGGCGGTTCCCCGACATCCCGCAATTCCCACGGGGCAGGAGAACTCGCAGCAGCCTGGGCAGACTCAGCCGGGAATGTCGCATCATCTGGTCGGTTGCAGTTACGGGGACTCGAAACCAACGGGGGGGAGAGAAAATTAGAAAATGGAAACTGCGATTCTATATCTGTCAGGGTTGCTGTTCTTTGCCTGCTGCGCTGCACTTGCTCATACTTATGCGGTCTATCCCCTTCTCATGAAATGGCTTTCCCGGGGGAAAGAGCTGCCCGAGGATCGGTTCGAAGATGATGAGGAATTTCCCGAGGTAGCCGTTCTCATGGCTGTCTACAATGAGGAATCGGTGATCGAGGAGACGCTGCGCAGCATTCTTCAATCCGATTACCCGGAGGGAAAACTCCGGGTCTGGATCGGGTCGGACGGATCCACAGATCGCAGTCACGAAATCATCGAGAGCTTTCAAAAAGATCACCCGGAGCTGCACCTCACCATTTTCGGAGGACGAAACGGAAAAATCAGGATCATCAATGAGCTGTCTATCGCGGCAGGGAAAATGCTGCAGGACCCGGAAAGTGCCGCCTTCCTTCTCTGTGATGCAAACGTCACCTGGGGTAGGTCCGCGCTGCGGAATCTGGTCCGACATTTTCGCCGCCCGGAGGTGGGCCTCGTGGGTGCTGCGATTCAGGATGCGTCGCGCGAACACGAGGGAATTGGCGACGAGGAGGAAGCCTACGTCGGTATGGAGAACACTGTCAAATTTGCTGAGGGGGTTCTCTGGGGGAATATGATCGGGGCTTTCGGAGCCTGCTACGCGCTGCGGGCGAGGCTTTTTGTCCCGGTGCCGGAAGCCTACATTGTCGATGACTACTTTCAGACTATGGCCTGTCTGGAGAGCGGGCACAAAGCAATCGTCGATCTGGATGCGGTCTGCTACGAAGCTGTTTCGACGGAAATTTCGGAAGAGTTTCGCCGCAAGAAGCGAATCGCAACGGGCAACTTTCAAAACCTGAAACACTTCTGGAACTACTACCTGCCGTGGAACGGAGGGCCGGCTACCACCTTCGCATTCTGGTCGCACAAGGGGCTTCGCTGGACGGGTCCGCTTCTTCTGGCGGGAGCGTTGGTTTCCGCTTTCGTTCTCGCGGCCGCAGGTCCGTGGTATTGTTCTCTTCCTCTCGCGGGATTGCTGGGGAGCTTTGCGGCGGCCGGGTTTGATTTGTGGATGGCCCGGGCTGTTCCGGGGTTTCACTGGAAACCGATCCGTTTTCTTCGCTACTTTTACGCGATGAACATTGCCCTGTTTCTGGGAATGCTCGCCTTTCTCCGGGGAGGGCAAAACAGCGTATGGGAGCCGACGAAGCGGGTGGCCGGGAACGACGGCAATGCCTTGACAGAACCGGAGCCGGCCAACGAACGGTAGTCCATGAAATCGATACTCGTTACACATCCCTGGATGGGGCGCGGAGGGTCTGAGGCTACCGCAATGTGGACCCTGCAGGCCCTTCAGGACGACTATCGCGTTTTCTTTGCAACCGCATCGCCGATGGACTGGGCGGAAATGAACGAAGCCTACGGCACTTCCGTTGATCCGGAAAAAATTACCTGTCTTCGCGCACCGAAGCTACCCACTGTCGACGGACCTTCACGACTCGTCGCGGCGCAGCTGCGGTGGTTCGAGCGATACTGCAACCGCATCGCCCCGGATTTCGATATTTGTCTGAGTGCCTACAACCCCGTTGATTTTGGCAGACCGGGAATCCAGCTGATCGGTGATTTCAGTTTCAGCGAGGAAATGAGAAAGCGACTCTACATCTATGGAGAGAGCCGTTTCTGCCACAAAGAAACATCCCTACGCAAAGCCTACTTGAAAGCATCTTCGATGGTCGGGATCCGGCAGCGCCCCCTCCGCGAACGGGGAGATCTCATACTCGCCAATTCCGGCTGGTGTGTGGAGCAACTTGCGGAGCACTTCGGCGTTGATAAATCACCGGTGATTTATCCGCCCGTAATTCTTCCGGATGCACCGGCCGGCGCCGTTCGTGATCCACTCGGGTTTGTCTGTCTCGGGCGGGTTGTGCCGGAAAAAGAAATCGAGCGCATGATCCGGATTCTCGGAGGGGTTCGCAAATCCGGATTTCCCGTCACACTTCGACTCATTGGCAGCCTCGATGATTCTGATTACAGCCAACGCATCGGCGAACTGGTTTTTCAGCATGACTGGATCACCCCCGAAGGATTTCTCACTCTTGGAAAAAAGCAGGAGATTCTCGCCTCGATGACCTGGGCAATTCATGGTTGCCGGATCGAGGCATTCGGAATTGCCGTTGCCGAAATGGCGTCAATGGGTTGCCTGCCGGTTGTGCCTGACACCGGGGGTGCCGTGGAAATTGTTCCGTTTTCAGAACTCCAATACGCGACAGAAGAGGAGGCCGTCACAAAGATCGTTGCCCTGCTCTCTGATCCCGACAAAGCTGCCGAATATCGCAGAAAACTCGCCGGCAGGATGGACCGGTTTGGGCCCGAGGTATTCATGGGTGAACTTCGCGAACATGTGCTAGGCTTTTCCGGATCTGAACAGCTGAATGGAGCTACTGCAAAAAGTCCGGCAACGGTTGGTTGACCCCGTTTTTTACCGAAAGCGGGTCCGGGATCTTTTGCGCCTGGGAAAATCTTTCGATGATGAGCCGAAGGAGCATTCCGTAGACGCATTGGGAAAAATCGACCGGGCCGTCGTTTTCGTCGCTCATCCCGACGATGAAACATTTTGCTCCGGCATTATTTGCGAACTTGTCGAGAGAGGAACCGAAGTAACGGTTCTGTGCCTGACACGGGGAGAGGGTGGTCCGACCGGAAACTCAACCCGCGAGGAACTCGGCCGGGTTCGCTCGGCGGAAATGCGAGACTCCTGTGACGCTCTCGGTGTCAGCCGCGTGGAATTCCTCGGGCACATCGATCCGACTGCGAAAGGGTTTCGTCTTTTCGCTCCCGACGTCTCTGTTGGAGAACTCTCCCGACAGGTTCTGCCGGAGTTTGAAAATGTCGACCTCGTCATTTCTCACGGCAGCAGCGGGGAATACTGGCATCCCGCTCACCTGCTTGTGTATGCGGCTACGATGCGTTCGTTTGATGAATGTCAGGGTCCGGGGTGGCTCACTTTTCTCGCCCGCCAACCGGAACACCCCATGCCGAGACTGGTGAATCAGGATGATCCTGTCTTTCTCTCACTCGACGTCACCCGGCATCGGGAAAAGCGCTGGGCCGCGCTTTCGAGCCATGCTTCGCAGTTGAGCCTCTTTGCCAAATTCGCCGGCGGACGGGCCGAAGATTGCGTCGATCTCGTTACCCGGGAGAACTACTGCCTGCGACAGCCTATAAATCGCGAAAGCGATTGATGAATGCAAAGGCGATCGGAATCGATGTTCCGATGCTGTAGCAGAAATTCCCGAGTGCAGGGGCAAAGGCGAGATAGGTCGCGGAATGGATCAGGATGAGGCAGGTGAGACAGGCTGTGCCTACGACGAACACCCCGAGCGGGGAAATGCGTTGAGCGGAGCCCGCTATCTCCATCCGGTCTTTGAGGCGGTCGAAATACTGATAACCGATCACGGCGATCAAAAGAAAACTGATAACGTCGCCGGTTTCGAACTGGGGGATGGAAATCATCGCATCATAAATTCCGTGAATGACAACGACAGCGATGAAACTGAACAGGAAATCCTCCATGCCGTGAAATTTCCGGACCAGCATTCGGTAGAAGTAGAAACCCGTCAGCCCGGTCAGACAAAAGTGCAGTGGGTTGGCAGTTGTCAGTCGGCCGATTGCTTTGTAGTCGTTGCCGCCGCCCGCGAAATATCCGATGTTTTCCTGGAAAGCAAAACCGAGGCCGACCATCGCGGCGAGAATCAGGGCCTCTGTGTCGTCCCTTCGTCTCACGAGCCAGATTGCAACGGGGACGAAGCAGAGCAGTTTCAGCGTTTCCTCCCGCAGGCCGACGCCGGCAATCCAGAAAATCAACTGAGCGAGAACAGTATCATCGGGGTTTTCCGAAAAGCCCTGGATCCGGTCCTGAATCATCACCGCTACCAGAGTCAGGCTGGCACTGAGAATTCCCAGGGCAAAGGCAAAAAGGCAGGCAACCATCCTGGTTCTCGTTACCTTCCAGAAGGGGAGCAAAATCAGAAACCAGATCGCACCCGCAAATAAAGCAGGCAGAATATAAATCGAAGAAAGAAGCGACCATTCGTATCGCAGCGTCGCCAGCACCAGGCCCGGATAATTTCGAATATCCGTGTGGATATCCATCAGTTCACCGGGAGTGAATTCGTCGCGGTAGCGATCCTGCGCGAGCAGCCGCAAAACCCCGTCCCGGTCACGCTCTCTCCAGGCTTTCTTTACCTCCTCCCGTTCTTTCGATTCGTCACCAATCCCCACCAGTTTTTCAACCTTTTCGACGACCTCCTGCATTTCCTCAAGCGTGAGATCCTGACGACGATAGTCGGAAGGGAGAAAGGTGATAATGAGCGCAATAGCTATCGAAACGCCGACAATCCAGCCACACGTTTTCACGATCGCGCGATTGTCTCGCGAGAGTGGTGCGATTCGTTTTCGTGAAATGTGAGGCATTAGCAAACCATGCCGAAAGGCCACCGGGAAACAAGGTCAAACAGGGTTCAGTCGCGCAGCCAACCCTGTTGCCGTAGCGGCTCAACCCTGTTGTGTTCCCGTCTTTTTCCCGTTCCGGAACCAGAGAAAGAGAACGCCTGCGAGAGCGATGACGGCTCCGAAAAACTCGCGGGACAGCTCCACGCGGGGG